>NZ_JAHBDR010000068.1:0-53783 GCF_019956575.1 Pseudomonas sp. A-R-19 | reverse complement strand
CCAGCAAGCCGGCTCCTACGAAAAGCGATACTGGCGCCATGTTTTTGAGGCATAAAAAAAACGCCCCGAACCAGTCGGGGCGTTTTCATGTGTGGCTCAGCAGCGGGAAATTACTTGCCTTCCCAGCGCTTCAGTACCAGCGTGGCGTTGGTGCCACCGAAACCGAAGCTGTTGCTCATCACGGTGTTGATGGTGGCGTTCTCGCGGGTCTTGGTCAGCACCGGCAGATCGGCCACTTCAGGGTCCAGCTCGTCGATGTTGGCGGAACCGGCGATGAAGTTGCCTTCCATCATCAGCATGCAGTAGATCGCTTCGTGAACGCCGGCGGCGCCCAGGGAGTGACCCGACAGGCTCTTGGTGGAGCTGATGGCCGGAGCCTTGTCGCCGAACACTTCACGCACACCTTTCATTTCCGCGACGTCGCCGACCGGAGTCGAAGTGCCGTGGGTGTTCAGGTAGTCGATCGGGGTGTCGACGGTGGAGAGCGCCTGCTGCATGCAGCGGATCGCGCCTTCGCCGCTCGGGGCAACCATGTCGTAGCCGTCGGAAGTCGCGCCGTAGCCAACGATTTCCGCGTAGATCTTCGCACCACGGGCCAGAGCGTGTTCCAGCTCTTCAACCACGACCATGCCGCCACCGCCGGCGATGACGAAACCGTCACGGTCAGCGTCGTAGGCACGGGAGGCTTTTTCCGGGGTGTCGTTGCGCTTGCTGGACAGGGCGCCCATGGCGTCGAACAGGAACGACTGGCTCCAGTGCTCTTCTTCACCGCCGCCGGCGAAGACGATGTCCTGCTTGCCCATCTGGATCTGTTCCATGGCGGTACCGATGCAGTGAGCACTGGTGGCGCAGGCAGAAGCGATGGAGTAGTTCAGGCCCTTGATCTTGAACGGAGTGGCCAGGCACGCCGAAACGGTGCTGCTCATGGTCCGCGTTACGCGGTATGGGCCGACGCGCTTGACGCCTTTCTCGCGCAGGATGTCCAGCGCTTCCATCTGGTTCAGGGTCGATGCGCCACCGGAACCGGCGATCAGGCCGGTACGCGGGTTGGACACCTGCTCTTCGGTCAGGCCGGAGTCGGTGATGGCGTCTTTCATGGCCAGGTAGGCATAAGCTGCCGCGTGGCCGACGAAGCGATAGATCTTGCGATCGATCAGTTCTTCAAGGTTGAGGTCAATGGAGCCGGAAACCTGGCTACGCAGACCCATTTCGGCATATTCCGGGTTGAACCGGATGCCAGGGCGGCTTGCACGCAGGTTAGCGGAGACGGTCTCTTTGTCATTGCCCAGGCAAGAAACGATGCCCAGACCAGTGATAACGACGCGGCGCATGCGGATAACCCTTAGAAGTTGTCAGTGGAGGTGAACACGCCGACCCGGAGGCCTTCGGCGGTGTAGATTTCGCGACCGTCGACAGTCACCGAACCGTCGGCGATGGCCAGGTTCAGCTTGCCCTTGAGGACGCGCTTGATATGAATGTTATAGGTGACTTTCTTGGCGGTCGGCAGGACCTGGCCGAAGAATTTCACTTCGCCCGAACCCAGCGCACGGCCACGGCCCGGCAAACCTTGCCAGCCCAGGAAGAAACCGACCAGTTGCCACATGGCGTCGAGGCCCAGGCAGCCTGGCATCACCGGATCGCCTTCGAAGTGGCAGGCGAAGAACCACAGGTCCGGATTGATATCCAGCTCGGCGACCAATTCACCTTTGCCGTACTTGCCACCTTCTTCGCTGATCAGGGTGATGCGATCAACCATCAGCATGTTCGGGGCGGGCAGTTGCGCGTTACCTGGGCCGAACAGCTCACCGCGACTGCAGCGCAGCAGGTCTTCCCGGGTAAAGGCGTTTTGTTTGGTCATGCGAGCTCCTCAATAGTCCCATGCGGCAGGTGGGGCAAATCTTCCCGGCCGATCGAAGCGTTCATGCCTCGAACCGGCAGCCTACTCATAGACTATTGCGTTGTGGTGAAAGTCACAGCACCAAGGACATGAATGTACACTTGTGCACTGAAATTATTATTCAAGCCCCTTTTCGGGCCTGTACGGGTGCCTAAGACTGCCGCACTTTCGCCTTTCACGCCAGTCACAGATGGTCGAAAGGCCTGTTCTACTGCACCCATCGTTGCAGAATTTGCTGCAGATCAGTGCGTTTGAAGGGCTTGGCCAGGTAATCGTTCATCCCCGCCGACAGACAGGCTTCGCGGTCGCCCTGCAAGGCGTTGGCAGTCAGGGCGATGATCGGCAGGTCGCTGCAACCGGGCAGCTTGCGGATCAGTCGGGTGGCTTCATAGCCATCGATGATCGGCAAGCGGCAATCCATCAGGATCGCCTCGAAAATCAGACTCTCGGCGCTGCGTACCGCCTGGGCTCCGTCGGCGACGACACTGACCTTGAAGCCCAGGCTGCGCAACATGGCTTCGATGACCGTCTGGTTGACCGGGTTGTCTTCGACCAACAGCACATTGCGTCCTTCGCCGTCGCTGTTGCCGGTTTGCGTGCGGGGAGGTAACTGCGGCTGTGTCTGTTGGTGCAGCGCCAGGGGGATTTCCAGGGTGAACACCGAGCCGCGGCCTTCTTCACTCTGCGCGCGCAGGGTGCCGCCCATGCGTTCGGCGAGGGTGCGGGCAATCGGCAGGCCCAGCCCGGTGCCGCCGTAGCGCCTGGAAATGGAGCTGTCGGCCTGCTGGAACGCGTCGAACATCAATTCCAGGCTTTGCGCCGGGATGCCGATGCCGCTGTCGCGCACGGTGCAGGTGAACCACAGCAACTCGTGGTCCAGCGACTGCCATTGCGCCTCGATGGTGACGCGGCCCCGCTCGGTGAACTTCAGCGCATTGCCGACCAGGTTGACCAGTATCTGCCGGATACGCGTCGGGTCGCCCTTGACCTGCAAGCCTCGCATGTCGTCGGGGATCATCAGTTGCAGGTCGAGGCCGCGTTGTGCGGCGCTGTGCTGGAACGACTGGGCGCAACTGCCGATCAGGTCGGTGAGATTGAACGGAATGTGTTCCAGTTCCAGTTCTGAGCGTTCGATACGCGAGAAGTCGAGAATATCGTTGATGACCTTGAGCAAGTGCTCGGTGGATTCGGAGGCCAGCGCCGCGTACTCCACCTGCTCCTCGGTCATGTCGGTGGTTTCCAGCAACTGCAGCATGCCCAGTACGCCATTCATGGGCGTGCGCAGTTCATGGCTCATCATGGCGAGGAAGTCGGATTTGGCGTTGTTGGCCTTTTCCGCTTCTTCGCGGGTCTGGATCAACTGCGCCATGGCCTGATGCTGTTCGCGGCTGGCCTGCTCGAGACCGCTGGCGAGGTTGTTGATGTGTTGCGACAGCGCCCCCAGTTCGGCGTCATCGACAATGGGCAGCGGTGTTTTGTAGTCGCCGTCCTGAATCGCCTTGACCGCATTGCCGATATCACGGATCGGTTGCGACAGGCTGCCCGCCAGACGCCGGGCCACGAGGAAGGTAAACAGCAGGGCGAACAGCGCCAGAATCGCAGCCTTGAGGACGATTTCCTGCTGGCGACGGCTGAAGGCATCGTTGGACAGGCCGACGATCACCCGACCCAGATAGTCCTCGGTGGGGGCCGCGATAGTGGTTTTGCTGCTCTGGAAAAAGTCATTGTGCAATGCGATTCGCTGGAGCCGGATCGGTGCCTGGAACACTTCGAGCTGTTGCGCGCGATTGTGGTGTTCGTTCGGTTGTTCGACGTACACCAGAACCCGGTTGGCGCTGTCCTGAATTTCCAGAAAGCTCACGTTGGGCGTGGCCAGCGTCGCCTTGAGCAAGGTTTCGAGCACTTCGTTGTTGCCCGATATCACCCCGTACTCGGTGGCGGGGGCCAGTTGGTTGGCGATCAACTGGCCGGTGTGAGTGATTTCCTGACGCAGATCCTGGATGCGCACGAACGTGAAGAAGCTGATCAGCAACAAGGTCAGCAGCAGGGCAGGGCCGAGGCTGATGAGTTGGGTGCGGGTGTTGATGTCCCAGCGACGGCGCAAGTTCATGGGCGGCGTTCTCCTTCAGCCAGCAATGTGGCGACAGACGCTTCGTTTATCTGCTCGATACCCAAGGAGCGCGCTACTTGCGGGTTGCTCGAGACTTTGAATCGCTGGGGATAATGGGTGCGCGGCCAGGTAGCGGGGGGGCGGTCGAGCAATTCGTTGAGTACCGCCAGCCAATCGCTCTGATCGCTATAGGTGCTGGCCAGGCTCCCGGCCTTGACGAATCCGGCGTTGGGTCCGATCAGCGCCACTTGTCGCGAGTAGCTGCTCAGCAGCAGGTTTTTTGCGGTTTGCGGGTTGTATAGGTCGGCGTCGTCCAGGCCCAGCAACACGTCGCTGTTTTTCAGCAAGGCCTGCAACGGACGACTGTCATGAATGTTGTCCCAGCGCTGGGTGACCACCTCGAGACCCAGGGGGAGGGCGGCCTCACGCAGCTCAGCCAACAGGAACTCACTGTGGTTGTC
The DNA here is from genome assembly GCF_019956575.1 of Pseudomonas sp. A-R-19. Lineage (NCBI taxonomy): Bacteria > Pseudomonadati > Pseudomonadota > Gammaproteobacteria > Pseudomonadales > Pseudomonadaceae > Pseudomonas > Pseudomonas sp. A-R-19. The sequence continues at coordinate 49,315 of NZ_JAHBDR010000068.1, read as the reverse complement.
GTAGAGCACGCCGATGCGTTTGGCCTGGGGCAACAGGGTGTGGGTCAAGCGCAACTGGCGGTCCACGGGTGGATCGCTCCATAGCAGGCAAAGGCGCGCAGGCAGCGTGTTGTTCAAGCGTTGCCGGGCTTGCAGGCGGCTGATGCGCAACACCAGTGTCGCCGGGCCCTCGGCGTCTTGCAGGCGCCAGTCGAGGCTGGGCAGGTCGAGCAGTATCAAGCGGATGTTTTCCGGCAACCTGTCGGGAATCGGCAAACTGGCCAGTGCCTGGAATCGCACGTTATCGTTTGGTCGCAACTCGCTCAAGGCCTGGGTAAACGCCCGCACACCGGGGCTGTCTTCGGCCCCCGTGAGCAAAATATCGGCGGCGTTACCCGCCAGGCTGCTGGACAATAGGCACAGCATGGCCAGCAACCGACCCAGGGACGGCATTTTCCAGGCCGGGCGATACCGCATCCTAAAGCTCCAGCTCCGCGCTCAAATACATCACGTGGCGCTGGTCATAATTGTTGTCGTTGAAGGTGGTTGGCTGATTATCCAACCGTTGCTGGAGCACCCCGGCCAGTTCCAGGCTGGCCTTTCCCAAGGCGATGCGTTTGGCGATGCGCGCGTCGACCCGTTCGAAGCGGTAGCCGTTGAGCGCGTCATCGCCATAGTAGAAAAGCGCACTGTTCCATCCTTGTCCCCAATCCCTCAGCCATCCGGCCGAACCGCTGTTGCGTGCGGTCTGCCTGGCATCCAGCGGGTTGCTGGCGTCGGCATCGACGTAGGCATAGGTCAATCGCAGGCGATCGAGGCTGCCGACACGCCAGTCCAGCTGGGTTTCGGCTCCCGAAAAACGCTCTTTATTCGCATTGCTGGCGATGTACTGATTGTTGCGCAGCGGTTCGCTGATCATCCCAGTGATTTCGTCGTGGAACAGCTTCACGTCGAGTGCCAGGCCGGTTTCGGGGAAATAGCCGTTGTAGCCCAGCTCCCGGGAGCGCATGTGCTCTTGATCGAGATCGCCGGGGCCACGGGTCTTGACGAAGTAACGGGCACTGGACTGGCCAAAGGCACCGGGCCTGAGGTTGGTGACCTGATAACTCCAGTTGACGTTGTTCTCGAACATGTCCGGCGAACGGATGGCTTCGGAGTACACCGCACGCAAGCCGTGGCGTGGGTTGATCAGGTAGTTGACTGCCACGCGGGGTGTCAGCGAGCTGCCGATCAACCGGGTGTCCTCGAACATGGCGCCGCCTTGCAGCAACCAGTGTTCGCTGGCACGCCACTCGAACTGGCCGAACACGCGCCAGATCGTGTCATCGAGAGTGCCATTGAAGTAGGTCTCGGAATCCGCCCGGTCGTAACGATAGTTTATCCCGCTGACCAGTCGCAGGTTATCGGCAAGGCTCAGGGTGTCCTGCAGTTCGAGGTCGTAGCGCGATTCCCGGGTGCTCTGGTCGATGTCGCCGCACAGGGTCTGGCTCGCGCCGTTACGCCATTGATCGAGAACCTGGTTGGCCAGTGCCTGTTCGGTGGGTGTGCCGGCAGGCGCGCCCGTGCCGATGAAACGCGTGATGTTGCGGGCCAGCCGTTCGGTGTAGTTCGGATTCAATTGCCAGAGTTCGGTCAGTTGCGGGCTGAACGATACTTCGGCGTCGCAGGCGCGCCAGGTTTGCTGGCGATCCCAGTGTTGGGTCGAACCCTGGATATAAAGGCTGTGATCGGGATTGATGTCCAGGTTCCAGCGCAACGAGCCGGCGTAGTCCTTGGCGGTGACGTCGGAGTCGTCGCCCGCGCGAGTAATCCCCGGGAACACCGGCCGGTAGGTATAGGGCCGCTGGTTGGTGCCGTCCTTGGCATTCAATTGCCAATCCAGGCTTTGCCGTTCGTCGAGGCTCTGGCTGACAGCGAGGTTGAATCGATCGAGGCGACGGCTGTCATGGTAATCAGCGCCGGTGCGGTCGGTGTCGAAGCCATCGTCTTGCTGGCCGGACAGGGACAGGCGCATATCGCCATCCGCCCAGCCCACTCCCTGGCTGGCGTAAAAGTCGTTGATGCCGCGTTGGCCCCGGGTGACCTTCATGCGTGTGCCGTGACTGTCGGCCGGCCGCCGGGTAATGATGTTGACCACGGCCATCAAGGCATTGGCGCCATAGCTGACGGTATTCGGCCCACGAAAAACCTCGATGCGTTCGATGTCTTCCATGGCCACCGGAATGTCGCTCCAGTCGACGGTGGCCAGGCCGGCGCGATACACCGAGCGCCCGTCGATCAGCACTTGCATGCGCCGCGCTGCAGTTGCATTGGTTCCGTGGTAGTTCACCGCCGCCTGATTGCCACTGATGTTGCCGACCATCATCCCCGGCACCAGACGCAGCAGCTCGCTGATGTCGCGGGCACCACTGGCGTGGATCAACGCGCTGTCGACCACCGTCATGCTTCCCGGAACGGCCGCCGGCGACTGCTTCAGGCGCGTGGCCGTGAGCACTTGCGGCAGCGGTTCGCTGTCCAGGAACAGGTCGTCGGCCAGCAATGGCGAGCTGAAAACCAGCGCCAGGACCAGAGGCGAACGCGGTGAAGGAGCACCCGGAGACACAACACATCCCTGTCAGTGATTGTTGGCGCGCATGTTAACCGAGCCGAGTGACTTTTCCATTCACGATGTCCGCATTTTCCTCGGCTTTGTTGGTCTTCTTCCTACGGGTGCCGGTATTTGACGTCGGGGCTGGCCGCCGATGGGCTGCCCCGTATAATGCCGACATCGCCACTGGTATGGATTAACGGATTGCATATGACTGAACAGCGCCCGATTGCGGTCCTGGGAGGCGGAAGTTTCGGAACCGCCGTGGCTAATCTGCTGGCCGAGAATGGGCATCAGGTCCTGCAATGGATGCGTGACCCGGAACAGGCCGAGGCCATTCGGGTCAATCGCGAGAACCCGCGTTACCTCAAAGGCATCAAGATTTTGCCTGGCGTCACGCCGGTCACCGATCTGCAAGCCACCCTGGATGCCTGTGACCTGTGTTTCGTCGCATTGCCTTCCAGCGCGCTGCGCTCGGTGCTGGTGCCGCACGCCGAACGCTTGACTGGCAAATGCCTGGTGAGCCTGACCAAGGGCATCGAAGCCCATACGTTCAAGCTGATGAGCGAGATCCTCGAAGAGATCGCCCCGCAAGCGCGTATCGGTGTCCTGTCCGGACCCAACCTGGCCCGTGAGATCGCCGAACATGCGCTGACGGCCACGGTGGTCGCCAGTGAAGACGAAGAACTGTGCCAGCAGGTTCAGGCCGCGCTGCATGGCCGGACCTTTCGTGTGTACGCCAGCGCCGACCGTTTCGGCGTGGAGCTGGGCGGGGCGTTGAAAAACGTCTACGCGATCATTGCCGGCATGGCGGTGGCGCTGGGCATGGGCGAAAACACCAAGAGCATGCTGATCACCCGGGCATTGGCGGAAATGACCCGCTTCGCGGTCAATCAGGGCGCCAACCCGATGACCTTCCTGGGCCTGGCGGGCGTGGGCGATCTGATCGTGACCTGCTCGTCGCCCAAGAGCCGTAACTATCAGGTCGGGTTTGCCCTCGGCCAGGGCCTGAGCCTGGACGAGGCTGTCACCCGCCTGGGCGAGGTCGCCGAAGGGGTCAACACCCTTAAAGTACTCAAGGCCAAGGCCCAGGAGGTTGGCGTGTACATGCCGCTGGTCGCCGGGCTTCACGCGATCCTGTTCGAAGGCCGCACGTTGGAACAGGTCATCGGTCTGTTGATGCGTGGCGAGCCGAAAACCGACGTCGACTTTATTTCCACCAGTGGTTTCAACTAACCACACTTGCCAGAAAAGCAGGGAGTTGCGCATGAACGATCCAAAAGTAGAAGCCAAATACGAGTCCATCCTCCTGCGCGCGTTGTGGATGATCGTCTTCGTGCTGGTGTGGCAAGTGGCGCAGTTCATCCTCGGCGCTGTCGTGCTGGTGCAGTTGATCTATCGTTTGTTCTATGGCGCCCCGAGCGCCAGCCTGATGAATTTCGGCGACAGCCTGAGCCAGTTTCTGGCGCAGATCGGTCGTTTCGGCAGCTTTCACAGCGACCAGAAGCCTTGGCCGTTCGCCGACTGGCCGACGCCACGTACGCCGGAAGGTGAGGCGCCGCATGTCGTGGCGCCGGCACCGCATCCGGCCCGAGATGAGGAACCCAAACTATGAAACTCTGGGTATTGCGTCATGGTGAAGCCGAGCCATACGGCACTCGAGCCGATTCCGAACGGGCACTGACCGACCACGGCCGCAAGGAAGTGTTGAGCAGTGCGGCGCGGTTGATGGGTCAGCCGTTGACGGCGATCTATGCCAGCCCCTACCTGCGTGCACAGCAGACGGCGCAACTGGTGCGCGAGGCATTGGGCTTCGAGCCCGAGATCCGCACCGTAGAGTGGCTGACCCCGGAAACCGACCCGGACAAAGTGGCCGAGCAACTGGTATCGGTGAGTAACGTCCTTTTGGTCAGCCACAACCCGCTGGTAGGGCATTTGTTGAGTTACCTGCAACATGGTGCCGGGCATCCGCCGGAAAAAGTCAGCACCGCCGGGTTGGCCGAACTCAAAGGCGATGAGTTACTGGTCGGGTCGATGAAGCTCGACAGCATCAAGCACCCTTAGCGCCGCTTTTCTGTGGGAGCGTGGCTTGCCCGCGAAGGCATCGACTCGGTTTACCTGATAAACCGCGGAGCCTGCATCGCGGGCAAGCCACACTCCCACAGGTACGCCATACCCCGAAAGTTTTGTACGAAATAGTCAACCAAGCACTTGCTTGGTTGACTACGCTTGCTCCAGACCAAAATCACAGGAGCGAGTCGCATGTCTGCTGCTTTTCGTTTGCCACTGGACGTTTTCTACGAGCGTGAGGCCCGTCATCCCCGCCAGCGCTTTTTGGTCCAGCCTGTCGGAGGCGGCCAGGTCGAGACCTTGACCTGGGCGGACGTCGGTCATCAGGCCCGTTGCGCGGCCCATTGGTTGCGAGCGCGGGAACTGCCGCAGGGCAGCCATATCGCCCTGATCTCGAAGAACTGTGCGCACTGGATCATTGCCGACCTGGCGATCTGGATGGCTGGGCACGTTTCAGTGCCGTTGTACCCCAATCTCACGGCCGAGTCGGTTTCCCAGGTGCTTGAACACTCGGAAGCGGCGCTGGCGTTCATCGGCAAGCTCGACGACTGGCCAGGCACGTCCCGGGGCGTCAGCCCCGACCTGCCGACCATCAGCCTGCCCCTGCATCCTCCGGGTACGTTCGATTTCAGTTGGGCGGACCTGCAACGCAGCTCGCCGATCCAGGACGATCCCAAACCTGCCGCCGATCAACTGGCAACCATCATCTACACCTCCGGCACCACCGGCCTGCCCAAGGGCGTCATGCACAGTTTTGGCAACCTGGGGTTTGCCACCACCCGCGGCACGTCGTTGTTCGGTCTTAACGAGTCTGACCGGCTATTGTCCTACCTGCCGTTGTGCCACGTTGCCGAACGGATGTTCGTCGAACTGGCATCGATCTATACCGGCCAGACGGTGTTTTTCGCCGAGAGCCTGGACACCTTTCTCACTGACCTGCAGCGTGCGCGCCCGACCGCACTGTTTGGCGTGCCGCGTATCTGGACCAAATTCCAGATGGGCGTGTACAGCAAGATCCCGGCAAAACGCCTGGACTTCCTGCTCGGCTTGCCGATCATCGGCAAACGGGTCGGGCATAAAGTCCTCGCCGGGTTGGGGCTGGATGCTTTGCGCATTGCGCTGTCCGGCGCTGCACCGGTGCCGCAGACCTTGTTGCTGTGGTACCGCAAATTGGGCCTGGACGTGCTGGAGGTCTACGGCATGACCGAGAGTTGCGGCTATTCGCACATCTGCATGCCGGGACAGAACAAACCAGGCTGGATCGGCAAGCCGTGCCCGGAAGTCGAAGTGCGAATCGCCGAGAGCGGGGAGGTGATGGTACGCAGTGGCGCAACCATGCTCGGTTATTTCAAGGAACCGGAAAAAACCGCCGACACCATTACCGAGGACGGCTTCCTGCGCACCGGCGACAAGGGTGAGGAGGACGCCGAAGGCAATCTGCGCCTGACCGGACGCCTGAAGGAAATCTTCAAGACCAGCAAAGGCAAATACGTGGCTCCGGCACCGATTGAAAATCGCCTGGCCGTGCATTCACGCATCGAACAGGTCTGCGTGGTGGGCGATGGCTTGAGTGCGCCGCTGGGGTTGTGCGTGTTGTCGGCGGTCGGCCAGCAGGATGCCGGCGGGGCTGCGCGCGCCGGCTTGCATTCCAGCCTGGAAAAACTGCTTGAAGAGGTCAATGGCGCCCTCGACAAGCATGAGCGACTGCGGCGCCTGGTGGTGGTCAAGGACAGTTGGGCCGTGGAAAACGGCTTCCTCACCCCGACCTTGAAGATCAAGCGCAATGTGATCGAAGCGGCTTACGGTGAGCGCTTTGAAGAATGGAGCGAGCGCAGCGAAGCGGTGCTGTGGCAGGATTGATCCACGAACAAAACCAACAAGGAAACTCTGCGATGAGCCTGTGGCGCACCCTCCCAAACATCGAGCAGTTGAACGCAATCCAGAAAAATACCATCGGCGAAGTGCTGGACATCCGTTTCGAGGCCTTCGACGACGAGTCCCTGACCGCAAGCATGGTCGTCGATCACCGCACCCATCAGCCTTACGGCTTGCTGCATGGCGGCGCTTCGGTGGTGCTGGCCGAATCGGTCGGTTCGATGGCCAGCTACCTGTGCATCGATGCCAGCAAATTCTATTGCGTGGGCCTGGAAATCAACGCCAACCATTTGCGCGGCCTGCGCAGCGGGCGGGTGACGGCGGTGGCAAAGGCGATCCACATCGGCCGCACGACCCATGTCTGGGACATTCGGTTGACCAGCGATGAGGGCAAGGCCAGTTGTGTGTCGCGGCTGACCATGGCGGTAGTGCCGTTGGGAGAGAATCCGCCAGCGCGTTAAACAGGGGGGAGTCGCAGCCTGAAGATGCTCTTGTGGCGAGGGAGCTTGCTCCCGCGGGGCTGCCCCAATAGCTTTTACGACGGCTGCGCAGTCGGGCGCGAGCAAGCTCGCTCGCCACACAAGCTTGTTCAACGGTGACTTTGGCCACATGGCTTTGACCGGACTGTCACCCTTCCTGTCAGTTACGGTCATTGCTGTAGGACGCGGTCTTGCGGACAATCAACGCCTGTTCTCGCTCATGGATTTGCAGGTATGTCGCAACAGATCTTTTTCGCCCACGCCAATGGATTTCCTTCGGGGACCTACGGCAAGTTGTTTGCGGCGCTGGCACCCGAGTTTCAGGTGACGCATCTGGAGCAGCACGCCCACGACCCGCGTTTCCCGGCGGACGACAATTGGTACAACCTGGTGGATGAGCTGATCCATCACCTGCAACAACAGGCTGAGCCCGTGTGGGGCGTCGGTCACTCCTTCGGTGGCGTGTTGCACCTGCATGCGGCTTTGCGTTGCCCTGAGTTGTATCGCGGGGTGGTGATGCTCGACTCGCCAGTGCTGACCCGGACCGATCGATGGGTCATCCGGGCGGCCAAACGCTTCGGTTTCATCGACCGCTTGACGCCGGCCGGGCGTACCCTGGGCCGCCGTGAAGAGTTCGCCGACCTGGACAGCGCGCGGAAATATTTCGCCGGTAAAACCCTGTTTCGCGGCTTCGACCCGGAGTGCTTCGATGCCTACCTGCAACATGGTTTGCACCGGGTCGACGACAAGCTGCGCCTGCGGTTCGACCCGGCCACGGAAATCAGCATCTATCGCGGCGTGCCGCACACCAGCCCGGGCAGCACCCGGCAGTTGCGGGTGCCGCTGGCGGTGGTTCGCGGGCACAGCAGCCGCGTGGTGATGCGCCATCACGCCAGTTCGGTCGACCGCCTGCCATTGGGTGAGTCGTTGACCATGCCCGGCGGCCACATGTTTCCGCTCGAACGTCCCCTGGATACCGCTGAAATGCTCAAAGGCCTGTTCCATCGCTGGGACGGCCGTCGACAACAGGATTGCGCATGAGCCACGTCGTCGAAGAGGTCCGCCTGAGCCTGCCGCACATCGAACTGGCGGCGCACCTGTTCGGTCCTGAAGACGGATTGCCGGTCATTGCCCTGCATGGCTGGCTGGACAATGCCAACAGCTTTGCCCGTCTGGCACCCAAGCTCAAAGGCCTGCGCATCATCGCGCTGGACATGGCCGGTCACGGTCATTCCGGGCATCGCCCGCCAGGCGCCGGTTACGCCATGTGGGACTATGCCCACGATGTGTTGCAGGTCGCCGAACAGCTTGGACTGCGCAAGTTTGCGTTGATGGGGCATTCGATGGGCGCCATTGCTTCGCTGATCATCGCCGGGTCGATGCCCGAGCGAGTCACTCACCTGGCGTTGATCGACGGCATCATTCCTCCTACAGACAAAGGTGAAAATGCTGCCGAGCGAATGGGCATGGCCCTGCAGGCGCAACTGGATCTGCGGGAAAAGCGCAAACCGGTCTACGACACCCTCGACCGAGCCATCGAGGCGCGCATGAAGGGCCTGGTGGCGGTCAGTCGCGAGGCCGCTGAACTGCTGGCGCAGCGTGGCCTGATGCCGGTGCCGGGCGGCTACACCTGGCGCACCGACAATCGCCTCACGCTGCCATCGCCGCTGCGTCTTACCACCGAACAGGCCATGGCCTTCGTCCAGCGGATCAAGTGTCCTGCAACGCTGGTGGTCGCTGCCGACGGCATGCTCGCCAAACACCCGGAATTGCTGGAGCGTCTACCCTTTAGCCGGGAACAGCTGCCAGGCGGCCACCATTTGCATCTCAATGACGAGTCCGGTGCAGATCTTGTCGCAGACTGTTTCAATCGGTTCTTCGCCATTCCTTGACTTGTGCCGGGCAACTGTCGAGGCTTGGCGGGTTGAAAAGGGAGACAACCATGATAGATCTCTACACCGCTGCGACCCCGAATGGCCACAAGGTCTCTATCGTGCTCGAGGAACTCGGCCTGCCCTACACGGTGCATGCCTTGAGTTTCGACAAAAAGGAGCAGAAGTCCGCGGACTTCCTCAAGATCAACCCCAATGGCCGGATTCCGGCGATTGTCGACCGCGCCAACGGCGATTTTGCCGTGTTCGAATCCGGCGCCATCCTGATTTACCTCGCTGAACAGACCGGCAAGCTGATGCCTTCCGATCCGAAGGGTCGTTCGCTGGTATTGCAGTGGCTGATGTTCCAGATGGGAGGTATCGGCCCGATGCAAGGGCAGGCCAACGTGTTCTTCCGCTACTTTCCGGAAAAACTCCAGGGCGCCATCGACCGCTATCAGCATGAAACCCGTCGCCTCTACGAAGTGCTCGATACGCGTTTGCAAAGCGTGGAGTTCCTCGCCGGCGAGTACAGCATTGCCGACATCGCCACCTTTCCCTGGGTGCGTGGTTACGAGTGGTCGGGCGTCTCGGTGGAGGGCTTGACGGCGTTGCAACGCTGGATGGCCACCCTGGAGGCCCGGCCGGCGGTGCAGCGGGGTCTGCAGGTACCGCAACGTGCCGATGAAGCCAGTGTCATCAAGGGCGCCCAGGCCATGCTGATCCGATGAGTCTATCCATGCGTTCATTCAGTTTGCTGGTGCTGTGCGGTTTCAGTCCCTTGTTGTTCGCCGCCGATGTTCCGGGCAGTCAGGACCTCCCGATAGTGCCGCGCATGGTCGATGCCCAGATTGTCGACTATCGCCCTGCCGCCGAGCTGGAGCGGATCTATCCCTTGGGCTCGATCCGCAAGATCAGTGGCCAGTTGCGTTTCGACGGTCAGGTCAGTGCCCGCGGCAACGTCACTTCGGTGACCTACGAGTTGCCACCGGAGCATTCATCCATCGAGGCGTTTACCGCTGCCCGCGAAGCTTTGCAACAGCAGGACGCCGGGCTGCTCTTCTGGTGCCAGGCGCGCGATTGCGGCGAAAGCAGCCTCTGGGCCAATGAAGTCTTCGGCAACGCCAAGCTGTACGGTGCCGACGATCAACAAGCCTATTTACTGCTGCGACTTGCCGCACCACGGGATAACACGCTCGTCGCGCTGTACAGCATCACCCGCGGCAATCGCAAAGCCTACCTGCATGTCGAGCAGTTCGACGCGTCGGCACCGCTGGGCGAGTTGTTGCCCACCTCCGCGACCTTGCTGCGTGAACTCAAGAGCACCGGTGAGCTCGATTTTTCCACTTTGAACAGCGCACCTGACGAAACCTGGCTACGCCTGATTTCTCGCGGACTGAATCTGGACACCACCTTGCGGGTCAGTATTTCCGGAGCCAACGCCGAAGCCTGGCGTCAGGCCCTGGTTGGCCAGGGTGTGCGTGCCGCCCGGATGGAAACCGGCAGCGCCGAAGGCTCTGGCCTGCACATCGAGCTATTGCGATAGGCTGTACCGGGCGAACGTGTACGCTGCGTTCGCCTACTCTTTTGTTGACTGACTTTTTCGAGACATTTGATGATCAATAATGATCGCCTGTTGGTGCAGATCCTGCTCGTGGTGCTGTTTGGCGCGAGCTTCTGGGTGATGGCGCCGTTCTGGTCGGCGATGTTCTGGGGCGCGGTCCTGGCATTTGCCAGTTGGCCACTGATGCGCTTGTTGACCCGATGGCTCAACGGCCGCGAGTCTCTGGCGGCGGCATTGCTGACGCTGGGCTGGATGGTGCTGGTTGCGGCGCCGCTGGTGTGGCTGGGTTTCAACCTCGCCGACCATATTCGCGATGCCACGGCATTCATCAAGGATGCGCAGGTCGAGGGGCTACCGGAAGCACCGGTGTGGCTGGGTTCGATTCCCCTGGTGGGCGAGCGGTTGGTAGGGATCTGGAACAGCATCGATGAGCAGGGCGCGGCGATGATGGTGTCGCTCAAGCCTTATCTGGGGCAGGTGGGTAACTGGTTGCTGGCGCGCAGCGCGCAGATCGGCGGCGGTATTCTCGAGCTGACCCTGAGCATCGTCTTCGTGTTCTTTTTCTATCGTGACGGACCGCGCCTGGCGGCGTTTGTCCACACTTTGCTGGAGCGGCTGATCGGTCAGCGGGCCGGTTACTACATTGAACTGGTGGCGGGCACGGTACAGCGGGTGGTGAACGGTGTGATCGGTACTGCGGCGGCCCAGGCGATCCTGGCGCTGATCGGGTTCCTGATTGCCGGTGTGCCGGGAGCGTTGGTGCTCGGTATCGTGACGTTCATGCTCAGCCTGATCCCGATGGGCCCGCCGCTGGTATGGATTCCTGCGACCGCGTGGCTGGCCTGGAAAGGCGAATACGGGATGGCCATATTCCTCGGGATCTGGGGCACATTCGTCATCAGCGGTGTCGACAACGTGCTTAAACCGTACCTGATCAGCCGTGGCGGTAACCTGCCGCTGGTCATCGTGCTGCTTGGGGTGTTTGGCGGGTTGATTGCCTTTGGTTTTATCGGCCTGTTCATCGGCCCGACATTGCTGGCGGTGGCCTACAGCCTGTTGATCGACTGGAGCAAGACCCAGGCGCGGGTTGAAGATCGCCGGCCCTGAGATTTGCATTGGGTTTCAGGACCTCTTCGCGAGCAAGCCCGCTCCCACAATGGGCCGGTGTGGCTTTCAGGCGCGGGGCAGGCGAATCACCGCCGTCAGGCCGCCACCTGGGGTTTCTTCCAGTGTCAGCTGTCCGCCCATTCGTTGCGCGGCTTCGCGGGCAATGGTCATGCCCAGGCCAACGCCGCCGGAGTTGCGATTGCGCGAGCCTTCAAGGCGAAAGAAGGGTTCGAATACGGCTTCACGTTGCTCCGCGGCGATACCCGGGCCATGATCGATGACCCGAATCACCAGCTGTTCACAATGGTCTTGCAGGGTAATCAGTGCCTGTCCGGCATAGCGCAGGGCATTGTCCATCAGATTGTTGATGCAGGAACGCAAGGCCATCGGTTGCACTTGCAGGGGGGCACAGTGGCCGCTGGCCTGGACGTTCGCGCCCTGGTCCTGGGCATTTTCGCTCAGGGACTCCACCAATGCCTGCACGTCCATCCACTGCGCAGCTTCGCTGGTGCGCTGTTCATGCAGGTAGGTGAGGGTGGCGTCGAGCATGTTGATCATGTCGTCGAGGTCTTGGCGCATCTGGCCTTGCAGCTTGTCGTCGTCGATCTTCTCCAGCCGCAGCTTGAGCCGCGACAGTGGCGTGCGCAGGTCGTGGGACACTGCGCCAAGCATGCGCGAGCGCTGCTTGACCTGTTCCAGGATGCGCCGCTGCATTTTGTTGAACGTGTGCGCCGCTTGGCGTGCTTCCCGTGGCCCGGATTCTTCCAGTGGCGGGCTGTCGAGGTTTTCGCTCAGGCGCTCGGCTGCGTCACTCAGGCGCTGGATCGGCCGGCTGAGCAGTTTGGCACCGTACCAGGCGGCAATGATCAGCGAGACCAATTGAAACGTCAGGGGCACCAAGGGGCCGCCGAACCACGGCCGTGGCGGCCGCTTCTCGAAGCGTGGGTCCAGTGGCGGACGTGGCCCGTCCAGGCCTTCGGAAAACTCCGGAGGCGGCGGAGGTGGCGGCGGGCCGTAATGGTGAAACCAGGCAAAGGCCAGCAGGTGCGCGAGGATAATCGCCAGCAGCAGCACGCCAAACAGGCGGCCGAACAGCGTATCGAAGCGCCCGCGCATCAGCCGATGTCTCGGGCATCGAACAGGTAACCCTCGCCGCGAACGGTCTTGATCAACTGCGGAGCCTTGGGATCGTCGCCGAGTTTCTGGCGCAGGCGCGACACCAGCAGGTCGATGCTGCGGTCAAAGGCTTCAATCGACCGACCGCGGGCGGCGTCCAGCAGTTGTTCACGGCTGAGCACGCGGCGCGGACGTTCGATAAATACCCAGAGCAGGCGGAATTCGGCGTTGGACAGCGGCACCACCAGGCCATCGTCGGCAATCAGTTGGCGCAGCACGCTGTTCAGGCGCCAATTGTCGAAGCGAATGTTCGCGCGCTGTTCGCTGCGGTCATCGCGTACCCGACGCAGGATGGTCTGGATCCGCGCCACCAGTTCGCGGGGTTCGAACGGCTTGGCCATGTAGTCGTCGGCGCCGAGTTCGAGGCCGATGATCCGGTCGGTGGGTTCGCAGCGGGCGGTGAGCATCAGGATCGGGATGTCCGATTCGGCACGCAACCAGCGGCATAGCGACAGGCCGTCTTCACCGGGTAGCATCAGGTCGAGCACCACCACGTCGAAATGTTCCGCCTGCATCGCCTGGCGCATCGCGGTGCCATCGGTGACGCCGCTCGCGTGGATGTTGAACCGGGCCAGGTAGTCGATCATCAATTCGCGGATCGGGACGTCATCGTCGACGATCAGGGCGCGAATGCTCCAGCGTTTGTCGTCACCGGGCGTTTTTTGATCGTCGTTCACGGGTGCTTGGGTGTTGTGCATGCGTGCATTCATCTGCCAGATAGGCTGCCAACCACAAAGATAGGCTGCGAGGTTGTGGTTCCAGCATAGGCGTCCGGCCCGGAGGCGGGAAGTGCTGTTGTAAGGACCTGTTGCGGTTGCCGAGGGTAGCGGGCCTGGGTGTTGAAGGCGTGTCGTGTGTGTATCGAACTCGACACAATCGCCTCAAGGGCTAGTCTTGCCGGAGCGACGCGACGATTTACCGATCATCGGGTCCCGCAGCGGCGCTGGTTCCGCTACAATGCGCGCCGATTTCGACTTGCCTGAGAGCCCACTCATGTCCGCCTGCCAGACTCCTATCATCGTCGCCCTGGATTTCCCTACCCGTGACGCCGCACTGAAGCTGGCCGATCAGTTGGACCCGAAGCTGTGCCGGGTCAAAGTCGGTAAGGAGCTGTTCACCAGCTGCGCCTCGGAAATCGTCGGCACCCTGCGCGGCAAGGGTTTCGAAGTGTTCCTGGACCTCAAGTTCCACGACATCCCGAACACCACCGCGATGGCCGTCAAGGCCGCTGCGGAAATGGGCGTGTGGATGGTCAACGTGCATTGCTCCGGTGGCCTGCGCATGATGGCCGCGTGCCGTGAAGTGCTGGATCAGCGCAGCGGTCCGAAGCCACTGCTGATCGGCGTGACCGTGTTGACCAGCATGGAGCGTGAAGATCTGGCGGGTATCGGTCTGGACATCGAGCCCCAGGAGCAGGTGCTGCGCCTGGCCGCCCTGGCGGAAAAAGCCGGGATGGACGGCCTGGTGTGCTCGGCCCTGGAAGCCCAGGCCCTGAAAACGGCGCATCCGTCGCTGCAACTGGTGACCCCGGGGATTCGCCCGGCGGGCAGCGCGCAGGACGATCAGCGCCGCATCCTGACCCCGCGTCAGGCGCTGGATGCCGGTTCCGACTACCTGGTGATTGGCCGTCCGATCAGCCAGGCGGCAGATCCGGCGAAAGCCTTGGCCGACGTTGTGGCCGAACTCGCCTGATCAAACACCGCACAACCCAATGTGGGAGCGGGCTTGCTCGCGAAGAGGGCGTGTCAGTCAACGAAGAGTTTGTCTGACACACCGCATTCGCGAGCAAGCCCGCTCCCACAATTGGTTTTTGGGTTGTTTCAAATATCGGGTTAGACCTTCAGCACCAACTTCCCGAAATTCTCGCCATTGAACAATTTCATCAGCGTCTCCGGGAAGGTCTCCAGTCCTTCGACAATATCTTCCTTGCTCTTGAGCTGCCCCTTGGCCATCCAGCCGGCCATTTCCTGTGCGGCGCTGGCGTATTGGGCGGCGTAGTCCATCACCACAAAACCTTCCATGCGCGCGCGGTTGACCAGTAGCGACAGGTAGTTGGCCGGTCCCTTGACCGCTTCCTTGTTGTTGTACTGGCTGATGGCACCGCAAATCACCACGCGTGCCTTCATGTTCAGACGGCTCAAAACCGCGTCGAGAATGTCGCCACCGACGTTATCGAAGTACACGTCGACGCCTTTCGGGCACTCGCGCTTGAGGCCGGCGAGGACGTCTTCGCTCTTGTAGTCGATAGCGCCATCGAAACCCAGTTCATCGACCAGGAACTTGCACTTGTCCGCACCGCCGGCGATGCCGACGACACGGCAGCCTTTGATCTTGGCGATTTGCCCGGCGATGCTGCCCACGGCGCCGGCCGCGCCCGACAGCACCACGGTGTCACCGGCCTTCGGAGCGCCGACGTCAAGCAGGGCGAAGTACGCCGTCATCCCGGTCATGCCCAGCGCCGACAAGTAACGTGGCAGGGGGGCCAGTTTCGGATCAACCTTGTAGAAACCTCGCGGCTCGCCGAGGAAAAAATCCTGCACGCCCAGGGCGCCGTTGACGTAATCCCCGACCGCGAACCCTGGGTTGTTCGACGCAATGACTTTGCCCACGCCCAAGGCGCGCATGACTTCGCCGAGCCCGACCGGCGGGATGTAGGACTTGCCCTCATTCATCCAGCCACGCATGGCCGGGTCCAGGGACAGGTATTGGTTTTCGACCAGGATCTGACCTGCCGCCGGCTCGCCGACCGGTATTTCCTGATAAGTGAATGTCTCGCGGGTCGCCGCGCCCACCGGACGTTTGGCGAGCAGGAATTGGCGATTGGTCTGGGAAGTCATGGCAGGCGCTCAAGTTGAATGAAGCTTTGTTGATAGCCGGTCAGCGACGATGCCGCAAGTTCGGCTGATGCGGCGAATGCACGTTGATCCAGTGCAGTGATAGTTGGTACGGAAGTTCCATCACTGCAACTCATGGGGGCTCAACCGGAGTCTTGATAGTGCTGCCGTGTTCAGGATCTCCATGGCTAGACTGGCCCCACGCGATTCCCGGCTTTCTTCTCTTCGAGGACATAACAATGAGCATGACGTTTTCCGGCCAGGTGGTCGTAGTGACAGGCGGGGCGGCCGGTATTGGCCGTGCGACCGCCCAGGCATTTGCCGCCGAGGGCCTTAAGGTCGTAGTGGCCGATATGGACACTGCGGGCGGCGAGGGCACGGTGGCGCTGATTCGTACGGCCGGTGGCGAAGCGACCTTCGTGCGCTGCAACGTTTCTCTGGAAAACGATGTAAAAAATCTGATGGATGAGGTGATCAACACTTATGGTCGCCTCGACTATGCCTTCAACAACGCCGGCATCGAAGTCGAGAAAGGCAAGCTGGCTGAAGGTACGCTCGACGAGTTCGACGCGATCATGGGCGTCAACGTCAAAGGCGTCTGGCTGTGCATGAAATACCAGTTGCCGTTGCTGCTGGCGCAAGGGGGCGGCGCGATCGTCAATACGGCATCGGTAGCCGGCCTTGGGGCAGCGCCGAAAATGAGCATCTATGCAGCCTCCAAGCATGCGGTGATCGGCCTGACCAAGTCGGCGGCCATCGAGTACGCGAAGAAAAAGATCCGGGTCAACGCCGTGTGCCCGGCGGTGATCGACACCGATATGTTCCGTCGCGCTTATGAGGCTGATCCGAAAAAAGGCGAATTCGCCAACGCCATGCATCCGGTCGGTCGCATCGGCAAGGTCGAAGAGATCGCCAGCGCGGTGCTGTACTTGTGCAGCGATGGTGCGGCGTTCACCACGGGGCATTCGTTGGCCGTGGATGGTGGTGTCACCGCGTTTTAAAACGAAGCACCGATACCAGGTGCGGGAACCTGTGGGAGCGGGCTTGCTCGCGAAGGCAATCTGTCAGTTGATACATCAGTTGACTGATACACCGCTTTCGCGAGCAAGCCCGCTCCCACTTTTTTTGGGTTTCCGCTAAAGGACCAGGCAATGTGTTTCAAATGATTAGATCGAACGGTTTTGGCGGCGTTGTCGCACATGTCTTCGAACACTCCTGTGATTAACTGCTTTTCGCAAAATCAACAGGAGTTTGCTTGCTCATGGAGTTGAGAATCGATCGACAGGCGCTTGTGCCCGTCGTACAGCAAATTGTTGACGCACTGACCTGCTGGCTTCACTCCAGCGGGGTATCGCCCGGTACGCGCCTGCCTTCGGTGCGACAGATTGCGCGGATTAATTTGCTCAGTCAGTTAAGCGTCGTTCAGGCCTGCGAACGCCTGGTGACGCAGGGGATGCTGGTGTCAGGTCATGGGGCCAGCTATACGGTTGCCGCCCCGGCTTTGATCGCGAGCGCGAAGCACGAGCCTGTGTGGATTGAGGGAGCTGAGCCCGAACATGGGCCCTGGTCGGGTGAGTTGAGGCTGGGCTGTGGCGGGTTGCCTGAAAGCTGGCGCGAGACCGACGATCTGATTTACGCGATTCGGCAGGTCAGTCGTACCGATACGGCCAGCCTGTTCAACTACAGCACGCCGCTGGGTTTGCCAGCCTTGCGCCAGCAGATACTCAAGCGCCTCAGGCAACTGGATATCCCGGCGCAGGAAAACCGGATCATGACCACGGCAGGTGCCAGTCAGGGGCTGGACCTGATTGTGCGGACACTGTTCAAGGCCGGCGACTGTGTGGTCGTGGAGAGTCCCGGCTATCCGGTGTTATTCGATCTGTTCAGGCTACACGGCATCCATATGGTGAATGTGCCGCGAACACCGCGTGGGCCGGACGTGGACGTACTCGAATCGTTGCTGGTCAAACACCGGCCTCAGGGGCTGTTGATCAATAGCTTTTATCACAACCCGACCGGCAGCAGCCTTGCACCGGTGGTGGCGCGCCGCGTGCTGCAACTGGCCAAAACCTTTGACGTGCAGGTGATCGAAGACGACGTTTATGCGGATCTGCGCAGTGGTTCCGGTACACGTCTGGCTGCGCTGGACGACAACGTGATTTATGTGGGCAGCTATTCCAAAACCCTCAGCAGTTCCTTGCGGGTCGGTTTCGTGGTGGCCGGTGCCGCAGTCACTATGCGTCTGGCCGAGGTCAAGATGATCACTGGCATGGGGGCCTCACGATTTTGCGAGTCGGTGCTGGCCTGCCTGTTGGCAAACGGTGCCTACGGCAAACTGGTGCAACGCCAGCGCCAACGCTTGAACAACGACCGGCGGGTGGTGTTGCAAATGCTCGAGGATGCCGAATGGGAAATTTTCGGCAAACCGGCGGGAGGCCTGTTCATTTGGGCGCGATCAAGAATGGCCGACTACGATCAGGTGCGCACCCAGGCACGTCGCCTGGGTGTGCTGCTGTCATCGAAGACCGCCTTCAACTCCTCGGGTGGGGCCAGCGACTGGCAGCGTATCAACGTGGCCTATGCCTGCGACCCGCGTGCCCGTGCGTTCTTTCAGGCCACTGCCCGGGATCGACCTCAAGCGTTCTGAAAACGACGTGGGCGTAGCTTTTTGCCATTATTCCTGCGCCAGAGCCTTGTGTTGCTACTGGCCCGTTGCGAATCTGCGCCTACAGACTTTGGCAGGGGACTAAGTGCAATGATTTCGGCCGTGCAAGGACGTTTTGCCAACCTCGGTATGGCGAAAAAACTGGGTGTCGGGTTTGTCCTGGTGCTGTTGTTGACAGCACTGGTAGCGGGCATTGGCGTGTGGTCCCTGCAAGTCATCAGCCAGCGCTTCGACGGGCTCAAGCAAATGTCTTCGCTCAACAGCGGTTTGCTGAAGGTGCGGCTGCTGGAGCAGGAATACGCCTTGCACGGCAGTCCGAAAACCGTCGATGCCCTGCACGAGGGCGTCGATGGCTTGATCGCTCTGGCCGGCCAGCTCAAAGCGGTGTCTGCGGCCAATGTGGCGGTAATGAATGATGTCGAACAGTCCCTGGGCGCCTATCGCAAGGCCTTCGACGAGTTTGTCTCGCTCACCCAGGCCAAGGACCTGGCGCTGGAAATGGCCAGTTGGTCGGTGTCCAGCGTGGCCAATAATCTTGATGTATTGCAATCGGGGCTCGCCGATGACGGCGTCTATACGCTGAAAGACTCCGAAGGCAAGGACGGTGCCCAATTCATCGAGCAGGCCAGTCAAGTCAGCCAGGTTTCACGCTTGATGCTGCAAGCCATGAATGAAGCACGCGTGCGTCTGGATCAAAGCCGCAAAGGCGACGACAGCGCCGGGCAAGGCAAGATCGAACAGGCCAGCCAGGCATTGGACCAGGCCGAGCAGCTCAAGACCTCGGTCAAGGACGAGGGTTACCAGACCGTCCTCAATGAGGTGACGGGACACATAGCCAGCTTCAGCGACAAACTCGCCGAGTACACCGGCCTGCTGGAGCAGGAAAAAACCGTCTATCAACAGTTGCACCAACGCGCCGCCCAAGTGGTCGAGCGGGTGGATCAGGCTTATGTCGCGCAAGACGAGGCCATGCAGGCTGAACTGAAAAAGAACTCGCTGCTGATAATCGGCTCTTCCGCTCTGGCTTTGCTGGTCGGACTGGTTGCCGCATGGTTCATCACCCGTTTGATCGTGGCGCCGTTGCGCAGTGTGATTCAGGTGGCGCAGCAGATTGCCTCGGGGGATCTGAGTGCGACCGTTGACGTGACCCGCCGTGACGAAATCGGCCAGTTGATGCAGGCAATGCAGCAAATGGGCGCGGGGCTCAGCCACATAGTCAGTGGCTTGCAGTCGGGTATCGAGCAGTTGGCGACTTCCGCCCAATCGCTGTCGGCGGTGACTGAGCAGACCAATCTTGAGGTCAGCACGCAGAAGGAGGAAACCGAACAGGTCGCCACTGCAATGAATCAGATGACGGCCACGGTGCATGATGTCGCACGAAATGCAGAGGAAGCAGCCCTGGCTGCGCAAACGGCTGACGGCAAGGTCGAAAGCGGTCAGCAGGTGGTACGCCAGAGCATGGCGCGGATCGAACAGTTGGCGGACTCGGCCAATTCCGCCAGTTCGAGCATCGAAAGCCTGAGTGCGGAGATCCAGAACATCGGCACGGTTTTGAGTGTGATCAAGAGCGTGGCGGAGCAGACCAACCTGCTGGCATTGAATGCGGCGATCGAGGCGGCCCGGGCCGGCGAGCAGGGCAGGGGCTTTGCCGTGGTGGCCGATGAAGTGCGGGCGTTGGCCAAGCGAACCCAGCAATCGACCGAGGAGATCGAACGCCTGGTCAGTGCTTTGCGCACGGCTGCGCAGTCGTCGGTGCAGCAGATCCAGAGCAGTGGCGAGTTGGTGAAATTGGCAGTCAGCGATGCCTTGCAGACCGAGAGTGCGCTGGGCAGCATTGCCGCGGCGGTATCGTTGATCCAGCAGATGAACCAGCAGATCGCCGCGGCGGCCGAGGAACAGAGCTCGGTGGCCGAAGAGATCAACCGCAGTGTCACCAGTATCCGCGCCAGTGCCGATCAGTCATCGCTGGCGATGCAGGGCACCGCGGCGTCCAGTATTCAACTGGCGCAACTGGGGGTTGAGCTGAAGGGCATGGTGGGGCATTTCAGGCTTTGAGTTTTGTGGCGTTAATGGCGGGGGTTGGCCTGGAAAATGTGGGAGCGCGCTTGCTAGTCAACTCAACCTGACAGCCAACCTGCTCTCGCGAATGTACCCGGAACCCTGTGGGAGCGGGCTTGCTCGCGAAGACGGCCACACAGTCGATGCGTTTATCCCCGGCTGGACTCATCACCCAAACCCGATACAAAAAAAGGGTTCTTCACGCATTCCCGGGAAACTGTAGGAGCCGGCTTGCTGGCGATGGACTCAAGTGCGCCGCGTTTATTCAGTTCACACGCGTTATCGTTAACGACCATCGCCAGCAAGCCGGCTCCTACAAGGGACCATGCCCACGCGGAAAATGAAGTGACCTCCAAACCAGTGAAAGTCCCAAAAAAAGGCCACCTCTCGGTTAATGCCGATCTGTTTTCGCTGATCAGTCGTAGATCACTTTCTTTTTCCAGTCCGCATCGGCCTCGACGTCTTTGAGGCCTTCGGTCAGCTGGTTGACCTCGCCTTCGACCGGTGCAATGCGATCCATGACCTGGTCATTGGCGCGGGCCAGGAGTTTTTCCAGGTATTCCAGTTGCTCGGCGTAGAGCTGTGGTTCCTGTTGTTTGCGCAGATATTGCACGCCGCGCTCGAATGCCAGGCGGGCCTGCCCGGGCTGGTTCTGTTGCAGGGAATGCTGGCCGAGGTTGTTGAAGAACTCGATGTGCAGCAGCACCAGGATGTGGCGAACTTCACGGATCCAGCGTTTGGCCTCGTTGGGGGGCAGGAAACCGTCCTGTGCCGCGCGGGTGATTTGGCCATGCAAGGCTTCGAGCAGGAAGCGTACATCCTTGGCCTTGGCTTCGGTCTGGATCGGTGCTGGTGGATTGTTGACCGGGATGGATTCTCCCTGGCCGACAAGAGCTTCCAACTCGGCGATCCGTGCCTTGAGGTTGGCGCTGGATTTTTCCAGGTTGAGCAGGCGCTGGCAGACGTTCAGTTCCAGGCGGGCCAACAGCAGCTTGAGTGCCGGGGTCATCAACTGGCCAGGGAAAGTCTCGGTGATTTCGCCGCAGCGTCGCAGGCGATCGTTGAGCTCAATCTTGGTACGGGCCTTTTCCAGCTTGTTGTTTTCCACCACATGGTTCATGTAGCCAATGGCGATCAACAGCGCGATCCCGGCTACTACTAGCAGGGTGATCATGAGTGGCGTCACCGGTAAGACCTCTTTTTAGGGTACGCATGCGAGTTTAGTGGCTTGGCATTTGAGCGCCTAGGCCCGCATGACGGGTTGGATCGGACATGCCTGCGCTTATATCGGCCGCAGCCCCGCTTCTATAAATGGTGGCACGCGATATACAGATTGCCATCACTGGGTGGACTATAACGTCTTGGCGGGTGTCAGAATATAGGCGTCAAACGCCGGGCAGCGGAAAAGCCGCAACGGCGCTCAAAGCACGGCGAAGTCATTGATTTAAATAAATTTATATCAGGGGGTTGACGACTTCTCAATCCATCCATAGAATGCGCGCCACTTGCAGCGTAAAGCACACAGCGAAACGAAGCAGGGAGTGAATGTTGTAGCGTGTCCCCTTCGTCTAGTGGCCTAGGACACCGCCCTTTCACGGCGGTAACAGGGGTTCGAGTCCCCTAGGGGACGCCAATGCGGGAATAGCTCAGTTGGTAGAGCACGACCTTGCCAAGGTCGGGGTCGCGAGTTCGAGTCTCGTTTCCCGCTCCAATTTTAAACAGCTTTGCTTTCGGGCGGGGCTGAGTGAAACCAGAACCAAGTCTTCGGATGCGGATCTGGACACCGAAACACACACCATGTGTTCCGGGTAGCGTGTCCCCTTCGTCTAGTGGCCTAGGACACCGCCCTTTCACGGCGGTAACAGGGGTTCGAGTCCCCTAGGGGACGCCATTTGCGGGAATAGCTCAGTTGGTAGAGCACGACCTTGCCAAGGTCGGGGTCGCGAGTTCGAGTCTCGTTTCCCGCTCCATATTTAACGAAAGCGCCGCTTATTGAGCGGCGTTTTTGTGTCCCCTTCGTCTAGTGGCCTAGGACACCGCCCTTTCACGGCGGTAACAGGGGTTCGAGTCCCCTAGGGGACGCCATTTTGCGGGAATAGCTCAGTTGGTAGAGCACGACCTTGCCAAGGTCGGGGTCGCGAGTTCGAGTCTCGTTTCCCGCTCCATGTTTAACAAAAACGCCGCTCATTGAGCGGCGTTTTTGTTTGCGTGTAAAAAGCGAAATGTCGTCATGCTTCAGTTGCCGATGTTCATTTTTCCCGATTCATCCTGATCATAAAATTCCGGAATCGGATAGTTGAAGCTGTTGAGCCAGCGCTGCATGGCCAGGTCACGTTCGGTAGCCGAAGCGGTTTGCAGAATAGGGGAGGCAACCACGCCGCGAATCTGCAGTTGCAACCACTGTTCGGTGCCTTGTTGCTGCACCGAAGAGGGGCCCGGCTCAATGGCCCAGGCAGCGGTGGACAGGCAAGCCATGCACAGGATCAACAGCCTTTTGGTATTCATCTGGACTCCTCGTACGCTCTACTGGTTCGCACTGGAAGAGGCATCGGCTACCTCAGTCCCGCGACTCCCCCCGGAAGCCAACAGTTTTTGGGTGGAGGCCTTGAGTTTTTCTGCGCGGGTTTGGGCCTCTTCGACTTGCTTGGGGCTCAAGTCGGCGCGGGTCACGAGTTCGGCAGCCACCTTCCAGTTATCCTGGTAGATCAGCAGCGTCACCATATTGAGTGCCGCCAGTGAGTTTGACTGCTTGAGCTCCATGGCGGTCATGAACTCAAAGCGTGCTTCAGGGATCCGTCGCTGATTGAGGTAGACGACCCCCAGGTCATTTCGCATCCTGTCGTCGGTGGGGTCCATTTTCACCGCACGCTCAAGGTGAGTGGCAGCGGTGGCGTTATCATTTCTGGCGGCGGCCAACTGGCCCAGGCCTTGTTCCCCTTCGGCCGCCAGACAAGTGCCGAGCAAGCTTTGATACAACGGACCGGCCTCGCTTCGCCCCATCAAACGCAGCACCCGAGCCTTGCGCAGGCGAACCTGGACCAGGCTATCGGGCAATCCTTCCAAATTCGCCAGGCTGGCATACAAACGACCTTCGTTGGCCATGCTGTCGGCCAGGTTCAGGGCCAGTTCTTGATCCGAACCGGGCTTGGCGCAGTCCGCCGGCCGCGAAGACATGCCATTGCTGGAACAACCTGCGAGCATTAATGTCGCCGCTATTGCTATGACTGCTTTCATCAAAGGTCCCCTGGCTACAACAGTTGGAACGCCTGGCCAATGGCAAAAAGGCTGGCCCGGCAGGTGTCCAGAGTCGCCGTTACGAGTGAGGGCGAGGCAACTCAGGTTCAGGCTCCGGCTCATTGCGAGAGCCCGCTGAGACTGTCGAAGTCGCCATTTTCCAGGAAGAACATGCGATAGAAGTTCGGGTCGTAGTTGCGCAGCTGCTCGCCAGGCAATGACGGTAGTTGTGCATTGGCAGCCAGCGGCTGGACCAGATGGGGAGTGACGATCATCAGCAGTTCGCGCTCTTCACGGTGGATGGTGCTGTCGCGGAAAAACGCGCCCAGAACCGGGATATCGCCCAGCCCCGGAAACTTGTTCACCCGTGAATCGTTGTGGGTGCTGATCAGGCCGCTGATGACGAAGCTTTCGCCGTCGGCCAGGGAGATGCTGGTATCGGTACGGCGCACGGTCAGGGCCGGGACTATCGTGCCGGCGATTTTCACTGCGTTGGTGAAGTCCAGTTCACTGACTTCCGGCGCCACCTTCAGCGCGATGCGGTTTTTCCCGACGATGGTCGGCGTCAGTGTCAGGCGGATACCGAATTCCTTGTACTCGATGGACACGTTATCGCTGCCTGAACTGGGCACCGGAATCGGTACTTCACCGCCGGCCAGGAAGCTCGCGCTCTGCCCGCTGAGCGCTACCAGGCTTGGCCGCGCCAGGGTGTAGGCGAAACCGCTGCCCTCCAGCGCGTTGAGTGCCACCAGGGTATTGCCGGTAGCAAAGGTGAGGTTGAACATGTCGTTGTTCACCGGTATCGACGGCGTGACGATGCCGCCGATGGTGGGCAAGGTTCTCGGCGAGCCGAACAGGAAGTTGCCCCGGACGCCGAAAATCGAGGCGGAGGCTTCCTTGAGTTTGGTCCGGCTGACTTCAACGAAGCGGATATCGGTCTGCACCTGGCTCGGCAACTGCGGGTCGTCGGAAGGCACAGAAGGTACGCTGGTCAGCGCCGAGGTGGCTTTACCCCTGACGAAGACCATGCTTTGGCGCGGCGTTTTCGAACAGGCTGTCCAGACCATCAGGCTGGTGGTTCCCGGTGCAATACCGGTGAGTATGAAAGCGTCGCTGCCGCTGGGTTGCACGTCGGCAATTTTCGGGTCCCCCACCGCCAGTTTTGTTATCGGAGCGGGGCTGCGCAGTTCATTCTGCAGCCCCTGACCGACCTCGTACGTTGCCGGCCAATTGTCCAGTTGCGGACAGCTGGACAGCGCGGCCTGAGCCGCATCCACGCTGAGGCCCATCCAGAACAGACCATGGATAATTCGCTTGAAAGCAGGCATGGGACGAAAGCACATTAAGTACATCCTTGCTGGATAGGTCTTCAGGCTGATTGAGTTGTCTGGGATCACTTCGTGGGGTTAGGGCTATCCGCCCCAAAGCGCCAGGCCACTTATCCATGGCCTTGGCGTTATTCCTTGCGTGCTACATCCGAGCGGGCGCAATTCGCTGATCCGGCTGGACCGCGAGTCGACCTTTGCAAAAGACGGTTTTGAGTGATTCGGTTACCTGGGCTGCCCGCCAGAGCGGTACACGCGGTTTTGGACTGCACTGTCCGCCGACCTGGTTTCCCCGGAAAATGGTCGGCAGTGAAGGTACAGCGCCGGAAAAGGCTTGCCAGGATCATAGTGAGGTAACTCCTTTTGCCAATCCGCTATCTGATCACTGAAGCTAACGTGGAGATTCGAGCCGTTATGACTTCTTGTTCTTTGACGTTAGTTCAATCAAATCAAAGTGCCATGAGTTAAAAGAAAACTATTGGTGCAAGGACTGGAGACAGGGTGGCGGGCAGGGTCGCAGCGCAGTGCGGTTGCCTGGTGTTGACGGGGGGGGTGAAGCAAAAAAAGCCCGCCAGTCTGACTGGGCGGGCCTTTTGCGTTCAGGGCAATGCTTGTATCGATAAAATCAGGCGTATTCACGAACGCCCTGTGCTCAGTCCACGTGATAGTGGACGGACAGCGTGCCTTTTTTCTGCGAAAGGGAGGCGATGGTGACCGCGCCCAGATCCTTCAAGCTGCGTACATGGGTACCGCCACAACCGTAGGCGGGCAGTTCACCGAAGCCGATTTCCCGGACACCTTCGCGCAGTGAAGTCAGGCGCGGCAGGTCGTGGTCGACCCACTGTCCGATGCCATGCTCAATTGTCCGGGCCTCAATGTCCTGCGCGCAATTGCCCGGCTTGAATTGCACACGGCCTTCACCAGGCCAGTGATGCGCCTTGATCGGCATCCAGCCCATGGTTTGTACAAAGTGCCCGATCAAATGCCCGGCCGAATGCATGCGCGTGTTGAACAACCGGCGCTGCTCATCGACGCGGATTTGCGTCATCCCGGTTTTTACCGGCTGGTCGACAAAATGAATGATCCGCTCGGGATCCTGCATCACGCGCAGCACCTGGCTTTCGCCGATCCAGCCGGTGTCAGAAGGCTGTCCGCCACCCTGAGGGTGGAACAGGGTCGCGCGCAAGACCACGGCAAATTCGTTTTCGTGAGGGGTGCATTCCAGGACTTCCACGTTGGCCTTGAGCTCATCACTATGGAAAAAAAGGCGCAGCGTCATATTCCAGGCTCGTATTGATTATCAGTTTTTATTATAGAAAGCCTGTAAATGCGTGATAATCCTGGCAAACATCAAAGGACTTTTGCGCTGTGAGCATAAATCTTCCACTGCCGCTGCTCGGTGAAATGGCGATCTTCGTCAAGGTTGTCGAGACGGGCAGTTTCTCCGAGGCGGCTCGTCAGTTGGGCTCTTCACCTTCGGCGGTCAGTCGTAGTATTTCACGTCTGGAGAAGGCGCTCGCGACCCGATTGCTGCAACGCACCACGCGCAAGTTGCGCCTGAGCGACGGTGGCGAGGAGGTGTTCAAGCGCTGCCAGGAAATGGTCAACGCCGCCCGTTCGGTGATGGAAATCAGTGGTCAGTTCACGGATGAACCCGAGGGGCTGGTGCGTATCAGCGTGCCGAAAGCGGTGGGCCGGATCGTGATTCACCCGCATATGCCGGAGTTTTTGCGCCGTTATCCCAAGGTGGATGTGGAACTGTTGCTTGAGGACCGCCAGGTTGATTTGATTGACGACCACGTCGACCTGGCGATCCGCATCACTGATCGGCCACCTGCGGGACTGGTGGGGCGGCGGTTGCTGACGATCGATCATATGCTCTGCGCGACGCCGCAGTACCTGGCCGAGCACGGTACGCCGACTCACCCCCACGACTTGCTCAACCACAGTTGCATTTACCTGGGCGAAACCCCGAGCGATGCGCGCTGGAAGTTCAAGAAAGGCAGCCAATCGGTCACCGTCGGTGTGCGCGGTCGCTATGCCGCCAATCACACCGGCGTACGTTATGGCGCGGTGCTGCAGCACATCGGGATTGGCAGCCTGCCGTATTTCACGGCGCGCCATGCCCTGGAGAAAGGGCTGATGGTGCAGGTGCTGCCGGACTGGACTTTTCTCGCGTCTTATCACGGAGGCGCCTGGTTGCTGCATTCGCCAACCCGGTACTTGCCTCCCAAGCTACGGGTGCTGATCGATTACCTGGTGGAGTGCCTGGAGAAGGAGCCGACGCTGGGCAAGCCGGGTAAGTCCAACGGTCCGGGCTGGTCGCCGTCGGAGTATGAACTGCCGGAAAGTGACGGCTTGTTCTGAACGAAAAAAAGGTTCTTCACGCAATCCCGGGAAACTGTAGGAGCCGGCTTGCTGGCGATGGACGCAAGTGCGCCGCGTTTATCCAGTTTGTACGCGTTATCGTTAACCACCATCGCTGGCAAGCCAGCTCCTACAGGAGACCGCGTCCGAGATGTGAACACCAAACTGTAGGAGCCGGCTTGCTGGCGATGGACTCATGTGCGCCGCGTTTATCCGGTTCATACGCGTTATCGTTAACGACCATCGCTGGCAAGCCAGCTCCTACAAGGGACCGCGTCCGAGTCAAAATGATGTGAACACCAAACGGTAGGAGCCGGCTTGCTGGCGATGGACTCATGTGCGCCGCGTTTATCCAGGTCACCCGCGTCATCGTTAACGACCATCGCCGGCAAGCCAGCTCCTACAAGGGACCGCGTCCGGGTGGAAATGATGTGAACACCAAACTGTAGGAGCCGGCTTGCTGGCGATGGACTCAAGTGCGCCGCGTTTATCCGGTTCACAGCGTTATCGTTAACGACCATCGCCGGCAAGCCAGCTCCTACAAGGGACCGCGTCCGAGATGTGAACGCCAAACTGTAGGAGCCGGCTTGCTGGCGATGGACTCAAGTGCGCCGCGTTTATCCGGTTCACAGCGTTATCGTTAACGACCATCGCTGGCAAGCCAGCTCCTACAAGGGACCGCGTCCGAGATGTGAACACCAAACTGTAGGAGCCGGCTTGCTGGCGATGGACTCATGTGCGCCGCGTTTATCCGGTTCATGCGCGTTATCGTTAACGACCATCGCTGGCAAGCCAGCTCCTACAAGGGACCATGTCCACGCTGAAACCAGTGAAAGGCACAAAAAAGGCCCGCATGTTCAACCATGCGGGCCTTTTGCATGACCAGTCGGGGATCAGTGCTTGCTGTCCTGGTTTGACAGCGCCAGCAGCTGCTTTTCCTGGTTCCAGTCGAAGGGCTCGTCGTTCTGTTCGGCTTCGAAACGGCGCTCTTCCAGTGCCTGATACAGGTCGATTTCTTCATCGGACAAGTAGTGCAGGCAGTCACCGGCGAAATACCACAGCAGATCCCGTGGAATCAGGTGGGCGATTTGCGGATAACGGGAAATGACTTGAGTCAGGATGTCCTGGCCCAGGTATTGGCTTTCGATCGGATCGATCGGCAGTGACGCCAGCAGTTCGTCGAAGCGCTCAAGGAACAAGGCATGGCTTTCTTCGGGAACCTGCTCGGCCTCACCTACGGCGACCAGGATGCTGCGCAGGTGGTCGAGTAAAACGAGATGATCGGCAACGATGTTGGACACGAGATAAGTCCTCAAGAGCAAAACGGGCGCGGGAGTATAAAGCGCCCGCGCCCGTTTTTACATGTTTGAAGGGATCAGCGGACTTTTCCCTCGGCCAGTGCCAAAGCCTCCTGGTCAAAGTCATCGACATCGATCACCTTGCGCCGTGCCGCTTCGGCTTCACGCAGGGTTTGGGCTTCCACCGGCTGCAACACGCCCGCCTCGAGTGCGGCATCGATCACCGATTCGCCGGCCACCGGTTTGACCTGGCCACTCTTGAGTGCCACATGCAGCTTTTTCTGCAACGGCTGTGCGGCGCCCAGCAGATTGCAGGCGTGTTGCAATGCACCGACCGGATCGTCGCTCGCTTGTGGGCGATAGCATCCCAGGAGCAATTCCTCCAGGGCTGGGTCGCCCTTGGCGCGGCCAATCAACGCAGCGACTTCGGCTCCGAGTTTGTCCGATGGTCCTTTGTGTCGGCGACCGAACGGGAACACGATCACCCGCAACAGGCAGCCCACGACTTTGTTCGGGAAGTTGTTCAGCAGCTCATCCATAGCCCGTTCCGCCTGGCCCAGGCTTTCCTCCATGGCCCAGGCCAGCAGCGGTGTCATGTACTGCGGTGAGTCGAGATCGTTGTAGCGTTTGAGTGCGGCCGAGGCCAGGTAAAGGTTGCTGAGCACGTCGCCCAGTCGAGCGGACAGGCGTTCGCGGCGTTTCAATGCGCCGCCCAGCAACATCATGCTGAGGTCGGCGAGCAGGGCGAAAGCAGCGGCCTGACGATTGAGGGCGCGGAAATAACCTTGGCTGAGTTTGTCGCCCGGGGTGTGTTCCAGGTGCCCGAAACCGAGATTCAACACCAGCGTACTGGCAGCGTTGCCCACGGCAAAGCCGATGTGCTTGAGCAGCAGGCCATCGAACTCTCTGAGCGCCTGATCCTTGTCTTCACGGCCGGCGAGGGCCATTTCCTTGAGCACGAAGGGATGGCAGCGGATCGCGCCCTGGCCGAAGATCATCAGGTTGCGCGAGAGAATGTTCGCGCCTTCCACGGTGATGAAAATTGGCGCGCCGTTCCACTTGCGGCCAAGGTAATTGTTCGGCCCCATGATGATCGCCTTGCCGCCGTGCACATCCATGGCATCGCTGATGCAGTCGCGGCCGCGCTCGGTCAGGTGGTACTTGAGAATCGCTGACAGCACCGACGGTTTCTCGCCCAGATCGACCGCATTGGCGGTGAGCATGCGGGCGGCGTCCATCATCCAGGCATTGCCGCCAATGCGGCCCATGGCTTCCTGAATGCCTTCGAAAGCGGCAATCGGCACGTTGAACTGTTCGCGAACCTGAGCGTATTGGCCCGTCACCAGGCTGGTGAACTTGGCCATGCCGGTGCCCACCGCCGGCAGGGAAATCGAACGCCCGACCGACAGGCAATTCATCAGCATCATCCAGCCTTTGCCGAGCATTTCCTGGCCACCGATGAGGAACTCCAGCGGGACGAACACATCCTTGCCGGAGTTCGGGCCATTCATGAACGCGGCGCCCAGCGGCAGGTGCCGGCGGCCGATCTCGACACCGGCGGTGTCGGTCGGAATCAGCGCCAGGCTGATACCCAGGTCTTCCTTGTCACCCAACAGGTGATCCGGGTCGTAGGCCTTGAAGGCCAGGCCGAGGAGGGTGGCCACCGGGCCGAGGGTGATGTAGCGCTTTTCCCAGTTCAAACGCAGGCCGAGGACTTCCTGGCCTTCCCATTCACCTTTGCAGATCACCCCGGAGTCCGGCATGCCGCCGGCGTCGGAGCCGGCCAGCGGACCGGTCAGGGCAAAGCACGGGATGTCGTCGCCGCGGGCCAGGCGTGGCAGGTAATGATTGCGTTGTTCATCGGTGCCGTAATGCAGCAACAGTTCAGCCGGGCCGAGGGAATTGGGGACCATCACGGTGGAGGCGAGGTCGCCGCTGTGGCTCGCCAGTTTCATCGCCACTTGCGAGTGGGCATAGGCGGAGAAGCCCTTGCCGCCAAACTCCTTGGGGATGATCAGGGCGAAAAAGCCATTGTCCTTGATGAAGGTCCAGACTTCGGGCGGCAGGTCCATGGTTTGACCGAGCTGCCATTCATTGACCATGGTGCAGAGTGTTTCGGTCGGCCCGTCGATGAAAGCCTGTTCCTCTTCGTTCAATTGCGCCTTGGGATAGGACAGCAGTTTGCTCCAGTCCGGGCGGCCGCTGAACAGTTCACCGTCCCACCACACCGTGCCGGCGTCGATGGCGTCGCGTTCGGTTTGCGACATCGGCGGCAGGGTCTTCTGGAACCAGCTGAACATCGGTGCACTGAACAATTTGCGACGCAGGTCGGGCAGCAGCAGTGGCGCGGCGACGGCGGCGATCAATACCCATAAAACCAGCAACAACCAGCCCGGCGCGCGACTGAGCGCACCCATCGCCACGACATAGACGGCCACGATGACCAGGGCGGGCAGCGGGGCGATGCGACGGTGAGCCAAATAAGCAATCCCGACCAGCAGAACCAGTATCCACAACAGCAGCATATTCATTCCTCCGTGAAACCAGGGCGAACCAACCCTCGAAGCTTAGACGGCATCCGTAAAACAGGCTGGCTGGAGCGATGTGATTGGAATCGTGGGAAAAGCGTTGATTGAGCGAGCGGCAAAGCGCCCATGTTTGGCCGAAACGTCGTTATCTCTGTGCTCAAGCGCTCGCTAGACTCGGGGCTTCCCCAGGAGATTATTCTCATGCACGAGTATCTGAGTCCCGGCCGCTTCATCGATAGTGACCATCCGTCCGTGGTGGAGTTCGCCGAAAAACACCGTGGCGTCAGTCGCGATCCGCTTGAGCAGGCGATCAGTCTCTATTACGCCGTGCGTGAAGCGGTACGCTACAACCCCTACACCTTCAGTCGCGATCCGCAGACCCTGCGCGGCAGTTATGCGCTGGCGACCGGGGAAAGTTACTGCGTACCCAAGGCCACGCTGCTGGCCGGTGCCGCGCGGCATTGCGGGATTCCCGCGCGGATCGGCCTGGCGGATGTGCGCAATCATTTGTCGACGCCACGGCTGCTTGAGCTGCTCAAGAGCGACATGTTCGCCATGCACGGCTACACCGAGTTTTATTTGCAGGGTCGCTGGATCAAGGCGACACCGGCGTTCAACCGCAAGCTCTGCGACCTGTTCAATGTGGCGCCGCTGGAGTTCGACGGGATCAACGACAGCGTTTTTCATCCCTACAACCGCGAGGGCGCGAAGCTGATGGAGTACCTCGTCGATCACGGCCAGTTCGCCGACGTACCTGAAGCGTTCTTTTTCGAACACCTGGAAAAATGCTATCCGCACCTGTTCGGCGAGCAACAGCAACCGCTGTTGGGTGACATGCAGAGCGATTTGAGTCGCGCCTGATCCGGCGTATGCTGCCTGCCCACTTATCGAAAAAGAGGCGGTCATGCTGAAGATCTGGGGTCGGAAAAACTCGTCGAATGTCAGGAAACCGTTGTGGGCCGCCGAAGAGTTGGGGCTGGCCTATGAAGCCATCGATGCCGGTGGCGCCTTTGGAGTCGTCGATACCCCCGAGTACCGAGCGATGAACCCGAACGGTCGGGTTCCGGTGATCGAAGACGATGGTTTCGTATTGTGGGAATCCAACGCCATCGTGCGTTACCTGATGGCCCGTCACGCCGGCGGTACGGCCTGGTATCCGGCGGATCTGCAAGCCCGTGCCACCGCCGACAAGTGGATGGACTGGACCACCTCGAGTTTTGCCGGACCGTTTCGCACCGTGTTCTGGGGCGTACTGCGCACCCCGGCAGACCAGCAGGATTGGGCGGCCATCAAGGCGGCGATCAAGGAATGCGACACGCTGCTGGCGATGGCCGATCAGGCGTTGGCGAACTCGCCCTACCTGTCCGGAGACGAGATCGGCATGGGCGATATTCCCCTGGGCAGTTTCATTTATGCCTGGTTCGAGATGCCGATCGAGCGTGTGCCACAACCGCATCTGCAGGCCTGGTATGCACGGTTGAAACAGCGTCCGGCGTATCGCAAAGCCGTCATGACCGCGTTGACTTAATACTCACTATCGACACGCTTGACTGTACTTGTGTGGCGGCGACAAGCACCATTGTGCCAGTTCGCTGCGGTTGTATTGTTCGCCGTCGCCCATACTTATCCCTTTCTTCCCTTCTTGGTGCGTAAATCCGATATGAGTTCCGCTCTGTCCATCCGGCAGCTAACCAAAACCTACGGCAACGGTTTCCAGGCCCTGAGTGGTATCGATCTGGATGTCGCCGAGGGTGACTTTTTCGCCTTGCTTGGCCCCAACGGCGCCGGCAAATCCACGACCATCGGTATTCTCTCGACCCTGGTGAACAAGACCAGCGGCACGGTGAATATCTTCGGTCACGACCTGGACAGGAATCCTGCGCAGCTCAAGCGCTGCATCGGCGTGGTGCCTCAGGAATTCAACTTCAACCAGTTCGAAAAGACCTTCGACATCGTCGTGACCCAGGCCGGCTACTACGGCATCCCGGCGAAAATCGCCAAGGAACGCGCCGAGCAGTACCTGACCCAGCTCGGCTTGTGGGACAAGAAGGACGTGCCGTCGCGTTCGCTGTCCGGCGGCATGAAGCGGCGCCTGATGATCGCCCGCGCGCTGGTCCATGAACCGCGCCTGCTGATCCTTGACGAACCGACTGCCGGGGTGGACATCGAACTGCGTCGCTCGATGTGGAGCTTCCTCACCGAGCTGAACCAGAAAGGCATCACCATCATCCTCACCACCCACTACCTGGAAGAGGCTGAGCAGTTGTGCCGCAACATCGGCATCATCGACCACGGCACCATTGTCGAGAACACCAGCATGAAGCAGTTGCTTAGCCAATTGCATGTGGAAACGTTCCTGCTGGATATGAAGAACACGTTGCACGTGGCGCCTCAGTTGATCGGCTACCCGGCCAGACTGGTCGATAGTCACACCCTGGAAGTCCAGGTAGACAAGTCCATGGGCATCACCGCGCTGTTCACCCAGTTAGCGCAGCAAAACATCGAAGTGCTGAGCTTGCGTAACAAAACCAATCGCCTCGAGGAGTTGTTCGTGTCCCTGGTGGAGAAAAATCTGTCGAAGGTGGCGGTATGAGTTCCGAGCTGCGCCCCAACCTCATTGCCCTCAACACCATCGTTTACCGTGAAGTCCGGCGTTTCACCCGGATCTGGCCGCAGACCCTGCTGCCACCGGCCATCACCATGGTCTTGTACTTCGTGATCTTCGGTAATCTGATCGGTCGGCAAATCGGCGACATGGGTGGCTTCACTTACATGGAGTACATCGTGCCGGGGCTGATCATGATGTCGGTGATCACCAACTCCTACGGCAACGTGGTGTCGAGTTTCTTCGGCAGCAAGTTCCAGCGTTCCATTGAAGAACTGATGGTCTCGCCGTTGTCGCCGCACACCATCCTGATCGGCTACACCCTGGGCGGCGTACTGCGCGGGTTGATGGTGGGGATCATCGTGACCCTGCTGTCGCTGTTCTTCACCGACTTGCAGGTGCATCACCTGGGCGTGACCATCCTGGTGGTGGTGCTGACCGCGACGATTTTCTCGTTGCTGGGCTTCATCAACGCCGTGTTTGCGCGCAACTTCGATGACATTTCGATCATTCCGACGTTCGTGCTGACGCCACTGACCTACCTGGGCGGGGTGTTCTATTCGATCTCGCTGTTGCCGCCGTTCTGGCAGACCGTGTCCCTGGCCAACCCGGTGCTGCACATGGTCAACGCATTCCGCTACGGCATCCTCGGCGTGTCGGATATCCGCATCAGTATTGCGATTACGTTCATGCTGGTGGCGACCGTGGTGCTTTACCTCGGATGTGCGCGGTTGCTGGTCAGCGGACGCGGAATGCGTACCTGAGAAATACCGAGTCGTCTGTTTCGCGAGCAAGCCCGCACACACTGGATCTATGTAGCACTGAAGATCCCTGTGGGAGCGGGCTTGCTCGCGAAGGCGTCAGCCCAGACACTACAAAAAAACGGCCTCCCAAGTGGAGGCCGTTTTGCATTCTCACATCCGGCTCTTCTTGCGCCGCTTCCATTGCCTGGCCACCCACCAGCGCCAATACGTCATCACCAGGAAGTAGGACAGCGCTCCGAGTGCCAGCCCCGTCACGACCGAACCCAGCAGAAACGGTTGCCACAAGGTCGAGATTTCACCCTTGATCCATTCCCAGGTCAGCGAGTCCGGTAACTGCCGGGCGGGAACGTCCATCAACCAGGCACCGGTCTGGTACGTGCAAAAGAATACGGCAGGCATGGTGATCGGGTTGGTCAGCCAGACCAGGCTCACGGCAATCGGCATGTTGCCGCGCACGATGATGGCGAGGATTGCTGCCAGCAGCATCTGCAACGGGATCGGCAGGAACGCGGCGAACAGACCTACCGCCATGGCGCGGGCAACGGAGTGGCGGTTGAGGTGCCACAGGTTCGGGTCATGCAGCAGAGTGCCGAGAAAGCGTAAGGACTTGTGTTCCCTGATGCTCATCGGGTCTGGCATGTAACGTTTGAATAAGCGCCGGGGCATAAGGCTTCTCGGTCGGTCAGGGTGGCAAGTATGTCTGGATTCTACGAACTGCCCATTCAGACTTTGTGACAATTATTGACGACGTCGAGGCTAAGGGCGGGCTAAGCCTAGAGGGTACTCTCAAGGACGGGCTTATGCGCACAGGGATGATGGCGCTGGCGCTGGGTCTTTTGACCTTGCGTTTTTTACCGGCATTACCGCCGGTCTGGTTGTGGCTGGCGATGCCGGTGGCGGGTTTGATGTTGCTGCCGTTCAGGACCTATCCGGTGGCGTTTTACCTGTTCGGCTTGAGTTGGGCCTGCGCCAATGCGCAGTGGGCGCTGGATGACCGACTGCCACCGGTGCTGGACGGAGAAACCCGCTGGGTCGAAGGGCGGGTCACTGGCTTGCCCCGGCATGACGACGGTGTGGTGCGTTTCGAATTGACCGACATCCAGTCCCGGCGTACCCGGCTGCCGCGGCAAATGCGTCTGGCCTGGTACGGCGGGC
This sequence comes from Pseudomonas sp. A-R-19, assembly GCF_019956575.1. NCBI lineage: Bacteria > Pseudomonadati > Pseudomonadota > Gammaproteobacteria > Pseudomonadales > Pseudomonadaceae > Pseudomonas > Pseudomonas sp. A-R-19. The sequence goes on along the minus strand of NZ_JAHBDR010000068.1, from coordinate 13,774 downwards.
CGCCGGTGAACAGTGGTGAGCGCTGGCGCCTGGCAGTCAAATTGAAGCGCCCGGTCGGGCTCCTCAATCCGCAGGCGTTCGATTACCAGGCCTGGTTGCTGGCACAACGCATCGGGGTAACCGGGACGGTCAAGCAGGGTGAGCGCCTGGCGCCAGCTCAATGGGCCTGGCGCGATGGAATCCGCCAGCGATTGCTGGCGGTGGATGCCCAAGGGCGAAGCGGCGCGTTGACCGCATTGGTACTCGGGGACGGCGCCGGGCTGAGTCGCGAAGACTGGCAGGTACTGCAGGACACCGGCACGGTGCATCTGTTGGTGATTTCCGGACAGCATATCGGGTTGCTGGCGGGCGTTGTGTATCTGCTGATCGCGGGCCTGGCCCGTTTTGGGTTATGGCCGAACCGTTTGCCATGGTTGCCTTGGGCATGTGGCCTGGCATTCGCCGCGGCGCTCGGTTACGGGATGCTGGCCGGTTTCGGGGTGCCGGTACGACGGGCCTGCCTGATGATTGGCCTGGTGTTGTTGTGGCGTCTACGGTTCCGTCATCTCGGTGCTTGGTGGCCACTGTTGTTGGCACTCAACGGCATTTTGCTGCTGGAGCCCCTGGCGAGTCTTCAGCCTGGCTTCTGGCTGTCGTTCGCTGCCGTTGCAGTCTTGATCTTGACCTTTGGCGGCCGATTGGGACCGTGGCGCTGGTGGCAAACCTGGACCCGTGCCCAGTGGCTGATTGCAATCGGGTTGTGCCCGTTGTTACTGGCACTGGGATTGCCAATCAGCCTCAGCGGGCCGCTGGCCAATTTGTTCGCCGTGCCCTGGATCAGTCTGGTGGTGCTGCCACCGGCATTGCTCGGGACTCTATTGCTGCCGGTGCCCTATGTGGGTGAGAAATTGCTGTGGCTGGCGGGCGGCTTGATCGACTGGTGGTTCAGGGGATTGGGACTCATTGCCGGTCAGGTTCCCGCCTGGGTGCCCACGGCGGTTCCGCTATGGGCCTGGTTGATCGGTGCCTTTGGCGCTGTTCTGCTATTACTGCCGCGAGGCGTACCGATGCGCCCGTTAGGGTGGCCCATGCTGTTGATGCTGGTTTTTGCGCCCAGGCCGATGTTGCCGGAAGGCATGGCCGAAGTCTGGCAACTGGATGTCGGCCAGGGCCTGGCGATCCTGGTGCGCACCCGGCATCACGCGATGCTGTATGACGCCGGACCGCGTTTCGGTGAACTCGACCAGGGGGAACGGGTGGTGCTGCCGGCGTTGCGCAAACTGGGGGTGAAGGACCTCGACCTGATGCTGATCAGCCACGCCCATGCCGACCACGCCGGTGGTGCCCGGGCGGTTACCAAGGGCTTGCCGGTGAACCGGGTGGTCAGTGGTGAGCCGTCGGACTTGCCTGTGGAGTTACGGGCCGAGCGTTGTGAGAGCGGTCGACAATGGACCTGGGATGAAGTCGATTTCCAGCTTTGGCACTGGCCATTGGCCGGGGACAGCAACCAGAACTCCTGCGTCTTGCTGATCGAGGCCAATGGCGAACGGTTGCTGTTGAGTGGCGACATCGATGCCGCCGCCGAGCGCGCTTTGCTGGACAGTCCGTTGGCCCTGCCCACCGATTGGCTGCAGGCGCCACACCACGGCAGTCGCAGTTCTTCGTCAAACGCCCTGCTGGAGGTCTTGCAACCCAAAGGGGTGCTGATCTCACGCGGTCAGGGCAATTCGTTTGGCCATCCGCATCCCACGGTCATCGCGCGTTATCAAAAACGTGGAATGGCGATCTACGACAGCGTCGAACAGGGTGCCATTCGTCTGCAACTGGGGCGCTTCGAGCCGCCGTGGTCAATGCGCCAGGAACGGCGTTTCTGGCGCGATCCGCCGCCTTTGCACCAATAACCGGGCGTTACTCAAGCCCGACCGGATGCGACATACCGGTCTTCGGTGCCAGCACCCCCTATGTTAGAGTGGCGCACTTTTTCGAGGGGATTGTCACTGTGTGGGAATTGGTCAAATCCGGCGGCTGGATGATGCTGCCGATCATTCTGAGTTCCATCGCGGCCATGGCCATCGTCGCCGAGCGTCTCTGGACGCTGCGCGCCAGCCGCGTGACCCCGGAGCATTTGCTCGGGCAGGTCTGGGTCTGGATCAAGGACAAACAGCTCAATAAAGACAAACTCAAGGAACTGCGCGCCAACTCGCCTTTGGGCGAGATCCTGGCGGCGGGCCTCGCCAACTCCAAACATGGTCGCGAGATCATGAAGGAGTGCATCGAAGAGGCCGCTCAACGGGTCATCCATGAGCTTGAACGCTATGTCAGCGCCCTGGGCACCATCGCCGCCATGGCGCCATTGCTGGGCCTGCTGGGTACAGTGCTGGGCATGATCGACATTTTCAGCGCATTCACGGGCTCGGGCATGACCACCAACGCCTCCGTTCTGGCGGGTGGTATTTCCAAGGCCCTGATCACCACGGCTGCGGGCCTGATGGTGGGTATCCCATCGGTGTTCTTCCACCGTTTCCTGCTACGGCGTATCGATGAGCTGGTGGTGGGCATGGAGCAGGAAGCGATCAAGCTGGTCGAGGTGGTGCAGGGCGACCGTGATGTGGATCTGTCCGGGAGCAAAGCGTGAAATTCCGCCGCAAACAACGGGAAACGGTGGACATCAACCTCGCGTCGCTGATCGACGTGGTGTTCATCCTGCTGCTGTTTTTCGTCGTGACCACCACCTTCACCCGTGAAACCCAGCTGCGCGTCGATCTGCCGGAAGCGGTCAGCGGCACGCCCGCCGACGATCAAAGCAAGCCTCTGGACATCACCATCAGCGCCGACGGCGTGTTCTCGGTGAACAACCAGATCCTGGCGAAGAGTGACCTGGCCTCGTTGATGGACGCGCTGCAAAAAGAAGCCAACGGCGACACCAACCGGCCGCTGTCCATCAGCGCTGACGGCAAGACTCAGCATCAATCGGTTATCACTGCCATGGATGCGGCCGGCAAACTCGGTTTCAGTCACTTGCGCATGACCACTATCGAGGCGGCGCCTCCCGCGCCCTGATGGCCATGTCCGATCGATTGCTCGCCGCGTGGTATGACGGTCATCCGGCCCTGAAGCTGTTACAGCCACTGGAATGGCTGTACCGGCGCGTGGTCATGAACAAGCGCAAGCGCTTTCTGGCGGGTGAAGGCGAGATCTATCAGCCGCCGGTGCCGCTGATCGTGGTCGGCAACATCACCGTGGGTGGCACCGGCAAGACACCGCTGATTCTATGGATGATCGAGCACTGCCAGCGCAGCGGCCTGCGGGTCGGCGTGGTCAGTCGCGGCTACGGCGCCAAACCGCCGCAGTTGCCGTGGCGGGTCGAGGCCGAGCAGAGCGCCGACGTTGCTGGTGACGAGCCGTTGCTGATCGTCCAGCGCACGGGCGTGCCGCTGATGATCGACCCCAATCGCAGCAACGCGGTCAAAGCCTTGCTGGCCAGTGAACCGCTGGACCTGATCTTGTCCGACGACGGCATGCAGCACTACCGCCTTGCCCGTGACCTGGAACTGGTGCTGATCGACGCCGCCCGCGGCCTGGGCAACCGTCGTTGCCTGCCTGCCGGGCCATTGCGTGAACCGGCCGAGCGCCTGCAAAGCGTCGACGCGGTCCTCTACAACGGTGCCGCGGCTGATCGCGATGATGGATTTGCCTTTCAATTGCAACCCACCGCGCTGGTCAATCTGCGCAGCGGCGAACGGCGTACCCTCGACCATTTCCCCAGTGGCCAGGCCCTGCACGCGGTGGCCGGCATCGGCAACCCGCAACGTTTCTTCAAGACCCTCGAAACGCTACACTGGCAGCCGGTTCCACATGCGTTTGCCGACCACGCCGAATACAGCGTGCAGGCTTTGAATTTCACGCCGTCATTGCCGCTGGTGATGACGGAAAAGGACGCGGTGAAATGCCGTGCCTTTGCCACCGCCGACTGGTGGTACCTGGCGGTCGATGCCGTGCCGTCGCCGGCCTTCGTAGCCTGGTTCGACACACAGCTGATGCGCCTGCTGCCGGCTCGTTTGTTGCCTTAACTCCGTTTTTTCCAGGGAATGCTCATGGACACCAAATTGCTCGATATCCTCGCTTGCCCGGTCTGCAAAGGCCCGCTCAAGCTCAGCGCCGACAAGACCGAGCTGATCAGCAAGGGCGCAGGCCTGGCCTACCCGATTCGCGACGGCATCCCGGTGATGCTCGAATCCGAAGCTCGCACCCTGACCACCGACGAGCGCCTGGATAAATGACCACAGCCTTTACCGTCGTCATTCCATCGCGTTATGCCTCCACCCGCCTGCCGGGCAAGCCGATGCTGTTGATCGCCGGCAAGCCGATGATCCAGCACGTCTGGGAACAGGCGAGCAAAAGCAGCGCCGAGCGGGTGGTGGTGGCCACCGACGACCCGCGCATCGTCGAGGCTTGCAAAGGCTTTGGTGCCGAAGTGGTGCTGACCCGTGAAGATCACAACTCCGGCACCGACCGCCTGGCCGAAGTCGCAATGAAACTGGGCCTGGCGCCCGATGCCATCGTGGTCAATGTCCAGGGCGACGAACCGCTGATCCCGCCGAGCGTGATCGATCAGGTCGCCGCCAACCTGGCCGCCCACGCGCAAGCGCGCATGGCCACCCTGGCCGAGCCGATCGACGACGCGGACACCCTGTTCAATCCCAACGTGGTCAAGGTCGTCAGCGACCTCAATGGCCTGGCGTTGACGTTCAGCCGTTCCACCTTGCCCTGGGCGCGGGATGCGTTCGCCGTGAACCCTGAGCAGTTGCCGGAAGGTGTGCCGTATCGCCGCCATATCGGCATCTATGCCTACCGTGCCGGTTTCCTGCAGGATTTCGTCAGCTGGGGTCCCTGCTGGCTGGAAAACACCGAGTGCCTGGAACAGCTGCGTGCCTTGTGGCACGGCGTGCGGATTCATGTGGCCGACGCACTGATCGCGCCGCCCGCCGGCGTCGATACCGCTGAAGACCTTGAGCGCGTTCGTCGCCTGCTGGAGGCGTGATGCGGGTTTTGTTTGTCTGCCTGGGCAACATCTGCCGCTCTCCCACGGCCGAAGGCGTGCTGCGACACAAGTTGCGCGAGGCCGGCTTGGCCGATCAGGTTGAAGTGGCCTCCGCCGGTACCGGCGACTGGCATGTCGGCAAGGCGCCGGACAAGCGCAGTCAGGCCGCGGCGAAGCTGCGCGGTTATGACTTGTCCGCCCAGCGCGCCCGGCAAGTCAGCCGTGCCGATTTCGCCACTTATGACCTGATCCTGGCGATGGACAACAGCAACCTGCGCAACCTCAAGGCCTTGCAGCCGGTCAAGGGCAAGGCAGAGCTGGATTTGTTCCTGCGCCGTTATCAGTCGGAAATCGATGAAGTGCCGGACCCGTATTACGACGGCGACCAAGGCTTCGAACAGGTGCTGGACCTGATCGAGCGCGCCAGCGATTTGCTTTTGATCGAATTGAAGGGACGGTTATGAGTTTGCAGGTTCGGTCGCAGGTTTCGCTCAAGCCGTTCAACAGCTTTGGCGTGGATGTCCAGGCCCGGCTGTTTGCCGAGGCCCACAGCGACGCCGATGTGCGCGAAGCCCTGGCCTATGGGCTGGAGCACAAGGTCCCGGTGCTGGTGATTGGCGGGGGCAGCAACCTGTTGCTGACGGCAGATATCGATTCGCTGGTCCTGCGCATGGCCACTCGCGGCATTCGTGTGCTGAGCGATGACGGCGGCAAGGTGGTGATAGAAGCGGAGGCGGGTGAGCCCTGGCATCCGTTCGTGCAGCACACGCTGGCGTTGGGGTTGTCCGGTCTGGAAAACCTCAGCCTGATTCCCGGCACCGTCGGTGCGGCACCGATGCAGAATATTGGCGCCTATGGGGTCGAGATCAAGGACGTATTCGCCGGCCTGACCGCCCTCGATCGCCAGACCGGCGAACTGCGCGACTTCAGCCTGGCGCAGTGCAACTTCGCTTACCGCGACAGCCTGTTCAAGCAGGAGCCGGGACGCTGGTTGATCCTGCGTGTGCGTTTCGCCCTCGACCGCGCCGCGCATTTGCATCTGGAGTACGGTCCGGTACGTCAGCGCCTGACCGAACAGGGCATTGAGCATCCGACCGCCACCGATGTCAGCCAGGCCATTTGCAGCATCCGCAACGAAAAACTCCCGGACCCGGCGGTACTGGGCAATGCCGGCAGTTTTTTCAAGAATCCCCTGGTATCGGCGGCGCTGGCTGCACGGCTCAAGGGGGAGTACCCGGACCTGGTGGCCTATGCGCAACCTGATGGCCAGATGAAATTGGCCGCCGGCTGGCTGATCGAGCGGGCAGGCTGGAAAGGTTTTCGCGATGCTGACGCGGGTGTCCATAAGCTGCAGGCGCTGGTGCTGGTCAACTATGGTGGCGCAACGGGCCTGCAACTACTGAACCTGGCGCAGCGTATCCAGAAAGACATTTCAGAACGTTTCCATGTCGACCTGGAAATGGAACCAAACCGGTATTGAGCTAAGCTTTCAAGACGGATTAAAAAGCCCTGCACGATGTTTATTGTGCAGGGCTTTTTTGGGGCATTCTCTGGTTTGGAGGTCATTTCATTCTCGACCAGAACGCGGTCTCCTGTAGGAGCTGGCTTGCCAGCGATGGTCGTTAACGATTACGCGCATGAGCTGGATAAACACGGCGCACGTGAGTCTATCGCCAGCAAGCCGGCTCCTACAGTTTGGCGTTCACATCATTTCGACCAGGACGCGGTCCCTTGTAGGAGCTGGCTTGCCAGCGATGGTCGTTAACGATAACGCGCATGAACCGGACAAACGCGGTGCACTTGAGTCCATCGCCAGCAAGCCGGCTCCTACAGTTTGGCGTTCACATCATTTCGACCAGGACGCGGTCCCTGGTAGGAGCTGGCTTGCCAGCGATGGTCGTCAACGATGACGCGCATGAACCGGACAAACGCGGCGCACTTGAGTCCATCGCCAGCAAGCCGGCTCCTACAGTTTGGTGTTCACATCATTTTCGACCAGGACGCGGGCCCTTGTAGGAGCTGGCTTGCCGGCGATGGTCGTTAACGATAACGCTGTGATCCGGATAAACGCGGCGCCCTTGAGTCCATCGCCAGCAAGCCGGCTCCTACAGTTTGGCGTTCACGTCATTTCGACCAGGACGCGGTCCCTTGTAATTGGATGGACTCGCCCAAGCCGAGGCGTCAATGCGCCACGGTGGCAGTCTAAACAGCCAACGACAGCGAGGGCGAGTCCATGAAAAATCATAGTTCGTTTGATCAATCCGTGTCTTCTTCCGATTTGTCGGCCTGCACAACCTTGGCGGTCGACTTGGCCAAACAGGTCTTTCAGGTCGCCGGTGAAGATATCCTCGGCCAGGTGCTCTACGAGCAGCGGATCAAGTCGCGCGAGGCGTTTTATGATTTTCTCCGACAGTTGCCGCCGCATGTCGTGGTTTTGATGGAGACCGGTCCGGGTGCCCAGGCCTGGGCCCGGCAGCTGCAAGACCAAGGTAATCCGGTGCGGATTCTTCCAGCCGGTTTGGTGGCCACACATCGCAGCGGGCCTAAAAATGATCGCAACGATGCGCTGGCGATTCTGCGGGCCAATCGCGATGAAAAAATCTGCGCAGTACCGGTCAAAAGCGTTGCGGCGCTGGCAATGCAGGCGTTGCATCGTGCCCGCCAGGGCTATGTGCGTCGACGCACGGCCATCAGTAATCAGATGCGCGGCCTGCTGCTTGAGCACGGCGTAGCCTTGGCACAGGGCGATGTTGCGATCAGCCAGAAAATCCCGCGGGTGCTGGAAGATGCCAGCCAACCGGTGCCGGGCCTGCTGCGTGAACTGATCGACGAACTGTTGGCCGAGTGGCGCCATTTGGGCGAGCGCATCAGCGTACTGACGGGACGCCTGGAAGTGGCCGCCAACGCTGACATGACGGCGAAGCGGCTAATGACTGTGCGCGGCATCGGCCCGGTCACTGCCACGGCACTGGTGGCCAAGGAAACCAAGCCTGAGCGCTTTCCCAATGCCCGCAAGTTTGCCGCGTACTTTGGCATGGTGCCTGACCAGCACAGCAGCGGGGAGACGGTCCGGTTGGGGGGCATGACCAAGCGAGGTGATGCTTATTTACGCAGCCTGATGATCCAGGGGGCCCATGCGGTGCTGCAACAACTACGACCTGATTCCCAGCAACCCGATGACCGCCGCTTGTTGCACTGGATGAGCCGGTTGGGCCGTAAGGAGGCTGCGATCAGGCTAGCCAACCGCAACCTGCGAATCGTCTGGGTGCTTCTACAGAATGACCAGACTTATCGTCGCCACGCGGGTGATGGCCAGCCAGCGACGATGGGCCACTGAGCGACAGAGTTCTGCCACCGAGGTACTAACCGTCTGACCCTCTGCTGAAAAAAATTGACCCCAGGTAAGACCGGCGTGGATTGATGCCTAAGCTCCTACTGGCCTTCGAGGCCTGACTGTAATCGGCATACCACGAGCTTTTCCAATTTTGGCCAGAAGCCGAAGACGGCTTCCACGAATAGGCCTAATACATAGATGCAACGGGGCAGCGGTTTTTCAAAAGCGGGTAGACAGTGGGGGCGAGTCCATACATAGGAGCTGGCTTGCCAGCGATGGTCGTTAACGATAACGCGTACAAACTGGATAAACGCGGCGCACTGGAGTCTATCGCCAGCAAGCCGGCTCCTACAGTTTGGCGTTCACATCATTTCGACCAGGACGCGGTCCCTTGTAGGAGCTGGCTTGCCAGCGATGGTCGTTAACGATAACGCGCATGAACCGGACAAACGCGGTGCACTTGAGTCCATCGCCAGCAAGCCGGCTCCTACAGTTTGGTGTTCCCATCATTTCGACCAGGACGCGGTCCCTGGTAGGAGCTGGCTTGCCAGCGATGGTCGTTAACGATAACGCGTACGAACCGGATAAACGCGGCGTACCTGAGTTCATCGCCAGCAAGCCGGCTCCTACAGTTTGGTGTTCACATCATTTCGACTCGGACGCGGTGTTTTGTAGGAGCTGGCTTGCCAGCGATGGTCGTTAACGATGACGCGTATCAACTGGATAAACGCGGCGCACTGGAGTCCATCGCCGACAGGCCGGCTCCTACAGGTATTGCATTATCGGTGTTTCCCGGGATGTTAATGCTCGGTTAACTTAGTCAGCTAACGATGCACACTCTTGCTTCACCAAAGGCCCGGTGCAGACGTCTGCGTCCGCACAAGAGAGCCCATTAGCCTGAGTCGATCTGCGTGCGACCCACCGAGATCCAGCGGCAGATTGCTCGACCCCATAACTCAAGAAATATGCGGGCGTGCCCATGATTACCCTGAAGCTCAATGGTCAAGACCATCAACTCGACGTCACCGAGGACATGCCGCTGCTCTGGGCGATCCGCGACGTGGCCGGTTACAACGGCACCAAGTTCGGCTGCGGCATGGGCCTGTGCGGCGCCTGCACCATTCATATCGAAGGGGCTCCGGCACGCAGTTGCATCACGCCCATCGGTTCCGTCGTCGGGCAGAATGTCAGCACCATCGACAACCTGCACGCCGACCCGATCGGTAAAGTCGTGCAGCAAGCCTGGCTCGACACGGCGGTCGCCCAATGTGGCTTTTGCCAGGGCGGGCAAATCATGTCGGCGACGGCGCTGCTCAAGACCAATCCGAACCCCAGCGACGAGCAGATAGAAGAGGCGATGGTCGGCAACATCTGCCGCTGCGGCACCTACAACCGCATCAAGACGGCGATCCGCCAGGCCTCCACTCACCTGAAGGAGGCCAAGGCATGAGCCAGTTACCGAATGATTTCGCCCTGAGTAATCTCAGTCGTCGTGGCTTTCTCAAAGGCGTGGGCGCCACCAGTGCGTTAGTGCTGGCGGCGAGCTGGGGCTGGCAAGACGCATTTGCCGAGGACAAAGAGAAAAAGTTCGGCGCCGACGGCATGCCCCACGGCTGGGTCGATGATCCCAAGGTCTATGTGAGCATTGCTGCCGATGGCACGGTAACCGTGATCTGCAACCGCTCGGAGATGGGCCAGGGCGTACGCACCAGCCTGACCATGGTGGTGGCCGATGAACTGGAAGCCGACTGGGCGCGGGTCAAAGTACAACAGGCCCCGGGCGACGAAGTACGCTTCGGCAACCAGGACACCGATGGCTCACGCAGCATGCGCCATTGGTACGAACCGATGCGTCGTTGCGGGGCCGCGGCACGCGCCATGCTGGAGCAAGCCGCCGCTGACCAATGGAAAGTGTCGGTCGGCGAGTGCCATGCGCAACTGCATAAAGTCATCCATAAACCGTCAGGCCGCGAACTGGATTATGGTGCGCTCGCCGCCGCTGCTGGTGCTTTGGCCATACCGGCGCGGGACAGCCTGAGGCTCAAGCAACCTTCCGAATTCCGCTACATCGGCAAGGAAGGCACCAAGGCCATCGATGGTGAAGACATCGTCAAAGGCCGTGCGGTGTACGGCGCCGACGTGCATTTCGACGGCATGCTGTACGCGACCATTGCACGGCCTGCGGTGTATGGCGGCAAGGTCAAAAGCTTCGATGGCAGCGCGGCGATGAAAGTCCCCGGCGTGGTCAAGGTGGTGCAGATCGAAAGCCGGCCCTTGCCTTCGGAATTTCAACCGCTCGGCGGTATCGCCGTGGTGGCGAGCAATACCTGGGCAGCGATCAAGGGCCGCGAAGCGCTGAAAATCGAGTGGGACGACGGCCCCAACGCCAGCTACGACTCGATCGCCTATCGCAAGGAACTGGAAGCGGCCTCGCTCAAGCCCGGCAAGGTGGTGCGCAATACCGGCAATATCGACGAGGCGATGTCCAGCGCCGCCAGCACGCTGGAAGCTTCCTATTACCTGCCGCATTTGTCGCAGTCGCCGATGGAACCGATGGTCGCCATTGCGCGGTTCAAGGACGGTGCGTGCGAAGCCTGGGGGCCGAGCCAGGCACCACAAGTCACCCGGGAACGAATTGGTGAAAGGCTGGGCCTGCCGTTCGACAACGTCACGTTCAACGTGACCTTGCTGGGCGGCGGGTTCGGGCGCAAGTCCAAGCCTGACTTCATCATCGAGGCGGCGATCCTCGCCAAGGAATTCCCCGGCAAGGCGGTGCGGGTGCAATGGACCCGCGAAGACGACATCCACTATTCCTACTTCCACACCGTGTCCGCCGAATACCTCAAGGCCAGCCTGAACAAGGATGGCCTGCCGTCCGGCTGGTTGCACCGTACGGTGGCGCCGAGCATTACCGCGTTGTTTGCGCCGGGCATGAACCATGAGGCGGCATTCGAACTGGGCATGGGATTCACCAACATGGCGTATGCGATCCCCAACATTCGCCTGGAAAACCCCGAGGCCACAGTACATACCCGGGTCGGCTGGTATCGCTCGGTGTCGAACATTCCCCACGGCTTCGCGATCCAGAGCTTTATCGATGAACTGGCGCACAAGGCCGGGGAAGATCCGCTGAAGTACCAGATCAGATTGCTCGGCCCGGATCGTCAGATCGATCCGCGCACCTTGAGTGAAGAGTGGAACTACGGCGAATCCCCCGAGCGTTATCCGATCGACACCGCACGCCTGCGCACGGTACTGGAGACCGCCGCCAAAGCCGCCGGATGGGGGCGTGAATTGCCCAAGGGGCGCGGCCTGGGCCTGGCGGTGCATTACAGCTTTGTGACCTATGTGGCGGCGGTGATCGAGGTGGAGGTCAAGGACGACGGCACGCTGGTGGTGCACAAGGCCGACATCGCGGTCGATTGCGGGCCGCAGATCAATCCCGAGCGGATTCGCGCGCAATTCGAAGGGGCCTGTGTCATGGGCCTGGGCAATGCGGTGCTGGGGGAAATCAGCTTCAAGGACGGCAAGGTCCAGCAGGATAACTTCCACATGTACGAAGTGGCGCGCATGTCCCTGGCGCCAAAAGAGGTGGCCGTGCATCTGGTGACGCCGCCGGGCGAGGTGCCATTGGGCGGTGTGGGTGAGCCGGGGGTGCCACCGATTGCGCCGGCGCTGTGCAATGCGATCTTTGCCGCCACCGGCAAGCGCATTCGCAATCTGCCGGTTCGTTATCAACTGTCGGGCTGGCAGAAGGCCGAAGCCTGATGGACAGCGCCGATCTGAACGTCCTGCGCAGTGTGCTGCAATGGCATCGCGCCGGTCAGCGGGTGATGTTGTACAGCGTGGTCGAAACCTGGGGCACCGCGCCCCGGGCACCCGGCGCCATGCTGGCATTGCGTGAAGACGGCATGGTGATTGGTTCGGTCTCGGGCGGGTGTGTCGAGGATGACTTGATCGCGCGACTGCGCGACGGCCGCCTTGCGTTTGAGGGGCCGCCGGTGCAACTGATCACCTACGGCGTGACCCGTGAGGAAGCTGCACGTTTCGGCTTGCCCTGCGGCGGCACCTTGCGCTTGACCGAGGAGCGTATCGACGATGGGGACTGGGTCGAGCAATTGCTCGCTCATTGCGAGGCACATGAAATCGTTGCCCGTGAACTGAATCTGGTCACTGGCGAAGTGCTTTTGCAGCCGGCCAGTAAAGCTGACGTGTTGACGTTCGATGGCCAGACCTTGCGCGCGATCTACGGCCCGCGCTGGCGCCTGCTGCTGATTGGCGCGGGGCAGCTGTCGCGCTACGTGGCGGAAATGGCCCGGCTGCTGGATTTCGAGGTGCTGATTTGCGACCCGCGCAGCGAGTTCGTCTACGGCTGGGAGGAACAGCACGGACGATTCGTTTCGGGGATGCCGGATGAGGCGGTATTGAATATCCAGACCGATGAACGCACGGCCATTGTCGCCTTGACCCATGATCCACGCCTGGACGACATGGCCCTGCTCACGGCCCTCGACTCCAGGGCTTTTTACGTCGGAGCACTGGGGTCGCGGGTCAACAGCCAGAAGCGCCGGGAAAACCTCGCTCAACTGGGTTTGTCGCAACCGGCGATTGACCGCTTGCACGGTCCCATCGGTTTGCACATCGGCAGTCATAATCCAGCGGAAATTGCCTTGTCGCTCATGGCGGAAATCGTGGCGGTCAAAAATGGCGTTGAACTGAAGCAGAAAAAAATCTTGCAGGAGAGGGTATGAGTGAGTCGATCGGCGTCATTGTGTTGGCGGCGGGGCAGGGCAGCCGGTTTCGTCAGGTGGCGGGCGCCGATAAGGATAAATTGCTCGCTGATTGTACCGGGCGTGATGGCGCGGTGCGGTCCGTCATTGAGCACACGCTGGTTAACCTGCCGGTCGCACTGGACAAGCGTGTACTGGTGACGACCGCTGACCGCCCGCAGGTTGTACGCATGGCTCAGGCTTATGGCTGCGAGATCGTATTGATCGAGTCGACGGGAATGGGCGACAGCATTGCCGCTGGAGTCGCTGCTTGCCAGCAACTCGATGGTTGGCTGATGGTACTGGGTGATATGCCGTTCATCCTGCCGTCCAGTATCGGGCAAGTGGTGGCGGGTATCAGCGCAGACAGTATCAGCGTGCCCGTGCAGGGCGGCGAGTACGGGCATCCGGTCGGGTTCGGACGGGACTTCGCGGCGGGGCTGATGGCGTTATCGGGGGATCGTGGCGCCAAACCGTTGTTCGCCCAAGGGCGGGTGGTTGAAGTGACAGTGGATGATCCTGGCGTGTTGTGGGATGTGGATGTGCCGCAGGCGTTAGTCTTCAAGTAGTGCCGGAGATGATCCCCTGTGGGAGCGGGCTTGCTCGCGAAGGCGGCCTGACAGTCAACTGAGATGTTGGATGATCCAACGC
>NZ_JAHBDR010000067.1:0-54367 GCF_019956575.1 Pseudomonas sp. A-R-19 | reverse complement strand
TCAGCCCCGCACTATGTCCTGCCTCATCGGCGAGAGGAGCGTATTTATCCTCGCGCCATCCGGCTCAAATCACCGAAGTATCCGATCAGAAATAAAAATGCCAGTCAGCTTAACTGACTGGCATTACCGCCTTCGGGCGGTGTTTTTGCTTGGGTCACGCTTATAATCGCAGCCCTCGGGACACCCCAATCCGTGGCGAGGGAGCTTGCTCCCGCTCGACTGCCAAGCAGTCGCCAGCCCTGCAGATGCACTTCATCTGGCACACCGGGTTGATGTTGCTGGGGCCGCTTCGCAGCCCAGCGGGAGCAAGCTCCCTCGCCACAAAAGCTATTCATCTCTAAGGACTTCACATGCTTGCCCTGCCATGGACGTTTCTGGCCCTGCTTTCCTTCGGCTACGGCCTGGCGCTGACCTACGGCCACCTTGGCTGGCTCTCGGCAATCCCGGTGTTCCTGTTGCTGGTCGCAGGTGTCGCCGTCCGCCAACACTACATCCCTTTTGCCCGCTACCTTGGCCATGGCCTGTTCATCGTCCTGGCCTTGGCCTTGGCGACGCATTGGCTACCCGGCTTCTATAACGGTCGCGTTATCGATCCCCAGCGTTTTACCGATGATGCCGTGTCATTCGCCATGCACCTGAACCTGGACAAACCGCTGATCGGCTTCTGGTTGTTACTGGTTTGCCCGTGGATTGTCGGCCGCCGTTCGCTTCGGCTATCGCTGTATGCCACCGCACTGGCACTGCCCCTGAGCACCGTGCTGGCGTTGGGCGGCGCGCTGTTGCTGGGCGTCATCGCCTGGACGCCGAAATGGCCGGATCAAGCCTGGTTGTGGCTACTGAACAATCTGGTGCTGGTGACCCTGGTCGAGGAAGCGCTGTTCCGCGGCTACATCCAGGGTGGCCTGAGGCGTTGCCTGAAAAACCTGCGCCATGGCGAAAACCTGGCCCTGCTCCTGGCTTCGTTGATTTTCGGCCTGGCGCATGTCGGGGCAGGATGGCAATGGGTCTTGCTGGCCAGCCTGGCCGGGATCGGCTATGGCCTGGCCTACCGTTTCGGCGGACTGGCTGCTGCCGTTGCCTGCCACTTCGGCCTGAACCTGCTGCACTTCGGCCTGTTCACCTATCCGATGCTCGCCGGCTGACGCAAGGGGCATTTTGCGACGCATCGCTGATTATCGAAAAATAATCTCAACAATCCGCCGATCTTGCCGATACAGCACTTGAAAGCCTTGCGGATTAAAAAAGCCATGCGTAACAACCAGCCAATTACACAACGCGAGCGGACCTTCCCGGCTCAGCAACGGTTGATTTCCACCACCGATGCCAAGGGCATGATCACCTACTGCAACGACGCCTTCGTCGAGATCAGCGGGTTTTCCCGAGAGGAGTTGATCCGTGCACCGCACAACCTGGTCCGTCACCCCGACGTCCCGGCCGCGGTGTTCGCACACATGTGGGCCACGCTGAAACAAGGCTTGCCATGGATGGGCATTGTCAAGAATCGCTGCAAGACCGGTGATCATTACTGGGTGAACGCCTATGTGACACCGATCTTCGAAGGCAAACAGGTGACCGGTTACGAGTCGGTGCGGGTCAAGCCCACCGCCGAACAGATCCGCCGCGCCGAAGCGCTCTACCAACGCATCAACCAGGGCAAGTCGGCCATTCCCTCTTCGGATAAATGGTTGCCGATCCTGCAGGACTGGTTGCCGTTCATTCTGGTCAGCCAGTTGAGCTTCATGATCGGTGCATCGCTGAACTCCCATTGGGGTTTTGCCCTGGCGGCCGGTCTTTCGGTGCCACTGGGCCTGATGGGCCTGCGGTGGCAACAGCGTGGCCTCAAGCGCTTGCTGCGCCTGGCCGAGCAGACCACGTCCGACCCGTTGATCGCACAGATGTACACCGACAGTCGCGGCGACCAGGCGCGCCTGGAGATGTCGATCCTCAGTCAGGAAGCGCGCCTGAAAACCTGCCTGACGCGTCTGCAGGACACGGCCGAACACCTGACCGATCAGGCCCGGCAATCCGATGCCCTGGCGCACAACAGCTCCAGCGGCCTGGAACGTCAACGGGTCGAGACCGAGCAAGTGGCCACTGCGGTCAACCAGATGGCCGCGACTACCCAGGAAGTCGCCAGCCACGTACAACGCACCGCCGACGCCACCCAGGAAGCCAATCGCCTGACCGGTCGTGGACGTGACATCGCCGGGGAAACCCGCGAAGCCATCCAGCGCCTGTCGGTGGTGGTCGGTGAAACCGGCGTGACCGTGACCCAACTGGCCAAGGACAGCAACGAAATCGGTGGTGTGGTCGACGTGATCAAAGGCATCGCCGACCAGACCAACCTGCTGGCGTTGAACGCCGCCATCGAAGCGGCCCGTGCCGGCGAGATGGGTCGTGGTTTTGCGGTGGTGGCCGACGAAGTCCGTCAGCTGGCGCAACGCACCAGCGAGTCCACCGGGCAGATCCATGCGCTGATCGCCAAGCTCCAGCAAACCGCCGGCACCGCCGTGCAGACCATGGAAGCCGGGCATCGTCAGGCCGAAGAAGGTGTAGCGCGGGTACTGGAAGCGGACCAGGCTCTGGTGGGGATCAGCGAAGCGGTGGCCAACATCACCGACATGACCACCCAGATCGCTGCCGCGACCGAAGAGCAAAGTGCCGTGGCTGAAGAAATCAGCCGCAACATCAGCAACATTTCCCAGTTGGCGGACCAGACTTCGGAACAGGCGCAGAACTCGGCGTTGCTCAGTGAAGAGCTGACCAAGACTGCCAATACCCAGTATTCGTTGGTGGAGCGGTTCAACCGCTGATAGAGGCTGGAATGACAAAAACCCGGACAGCGAAAGCTTCCGGGTTTTTATTGTCTCGTCGGAAATGATGTTGCCCGTCCTGGCCTCTTCGCGAGCAAGCCCGCTCCCACAATTGAAATGCATTCCAAATGTGGGAGCGGGCTTGCTCGCGAAGAGGGCCTGACTGGCACTGCAAATCTCATTGCAGAAATGCGGTTACCTTCCCAGCCGCAGCCGCCAAATGCTGCTCATGGCTAAACCCCGAAGCCTTCAACGGTTTCAAATCATGATCCCCCGCCGCCAGCCAGAACACCTCGATACTCGGTGACAGCACATAACCCTCGACCGCCTCACGATTACCCAGCGCATCGCGCTCGCCCTGCACAATCAACGTGCGGGTTTTCAAAGAAGCCAGATGTTCGACCCGTGGCTTCTCCGGCTTGCCCACTGCATAGAACGGATAACCCAGGCACACCAGCGCATCCGCGCCCAACTCATCAGCCAGCAGACTGGCCATGCGCCCACCCATGGACTTGCCGCCGATGGCCAGCGGCCCAGTGACATGACGTCGCACCTGGGCATACACCTCACGCCAGCATTCCAGCAGTTTCGGTGCCGGGTTCGGCGGGCGCTTGCCACCATCGATGCGCCGCTGTGCCATGTAGGGAAATTCGAAACGCAACACGTTGACGCCTTGCGCGGCGAGGCGTGCAGCCATGCCGCTCATCCAGTCGCTGTCCATCGGTGCGCCGGCGCCATGGGCGAGGATCAGCGTCGCCGCAGCCTTGCCGCTGGCGGCATTCCACAACCATCCATGATCCCGCACGCACTG
Organism: Pseudomonas sp. A-R-19; assembly: GCF_019956575.1. Classification (NCBI taxonomy): domain Bacteria; kingdom Pseudomonadati; phylum Pseudomonadota; class Gammaproteobacteria; order Pseudomonadales; family Pseudomonadaceae; genus Pseudomonas; species Pseudomonas sp. A-R-19. The sequence goes on along the minus strand of NZ_JAHBDR010000067.1, from coordinate 50,743 downwards.
CGCCCATTGATCCCCGTCAATACCGGCCTTGTGCTGTTTGTCCATGCTTGCCTCGCTTTTAGTCTGCCTATAACTCCAGGCGAAGGATGCGCTGCCGCACTCACTTCGGCTGAACCGTGGATGGGGAACCATGAACACTTCTATCAGTACCGCCTACAACTACAAGGTGGTCCGCCAATTCGCCATTATGACGGTGGTGTGGGGCATCGTCGGCATGGGGCTCGGGGTTTTTCTCGCGGCCCAGTTGGTCTGGCCCGAACTCAACTTCAATTTGCCGTGGACCAGCTTCGGTCGCTTGCGCCCGTTGCACACCAACGCGGTGATCTTCGCCTTTGGCGGCTGCGCCCTGTTCGCCAGTTCTTTCTACTCGGTGCAACGCACCTGCCAGACACAATTGTTTGCGCCAAAAATCGCCGCGTTCTGTTTCTGGGGCTGGCAGCTGGTGATCCTGCTGGCGGCCATCAGCCTGCCGCTGGGCTACACCAGCTCCAAGGAATACGCCGAGCTGGAATGGCCGATCGACATCCTGATCACCATCGTCTGGGTCGCCTACGCCATCGTGTTCTTCGGCACGATCATGCAGCGCAAGACCAAGCACATCTATGTCGGTAACTGGTTCTTCGGTGCGTTCATCATCACCGTGGCGATCCTGCACATCGTCAACAACCTGGAATTGCCGGTCAGCTTCACCAAGTCCTACTCGCTGTATTCCGGTGCCACCGACGCCATGGTGCAATGGTGGTACGGGCACAACGCCGTGGGCTTTTTCCTCACCGCCGGTTTCCTCGGCATGATGTATTACTTCGTGCCGAAACAGGCCGAGCGTCCGGTCTACTCCTATCGCCTGTCGATCGTGCACTTCTGGGCGCTGATCACTTTGTACATCTGGGCCGGCCCGCACCACTTGCACTACACCGCGCTGCCGGACTGGGCGCAGTCGCTGGGCATGGTGATGTCGTTGATCCTGCTGGCGCCAAGCTGGGGCGGGATGATCAACGGCATGATGACCCTGTCGGGCGCCTGGCATAAGTTGCGCAGCGACCCGATCCTGCGCTTCCTCGTGGTGTCCCTGGCGTTCTACGGCATGTCGACCTTCGAAGGGCCGATGATGGCGATCAAGACAGTCAACGCCCTCTCCCACTACACCGACTGGACCATCGGCCACGTACACGCAGGCGCCCTGGGCTGGGTGGCGATGATCTCCATCGGCGCGCTGTACCACATGATTCCGAAAGTCTTCGGACGCGAGCAGATGCACAGCATCGGCCTGATCAACGCGCACTTCTGGCTCGCCACCATCGGCACCGTTCTGTACATCGCCTCGATGTGGGTCAACGGTATCGCCCAGGGCCTGATGTGGCGTGCGGTGAACGAAGACGGCACGCTGACCTACTCCTTCGTCGAGACCCTGGTGGCCAGCCACCCTGGCTTCGTCGTGCGGCTGGTGGGTGGTGCGATCTTCCTCAGCGGCATGTTCCTGATGGCCTACAACACCTGGCGCACCGTGCGGGCCTCGCAGCCTGCCGACGTCGCCGCTGCCGCGCAGATGGCCTGAGGAGTCCGCCATGAAACACGAAACTATCGAGAAAAACGTCGGCCTGTTGCTGCTGCTGATGATCCTGGCCGTGAGCATCGGAGGCCTGACCCAGATCGTCCCGCTGTTCTTCCAGGACGTGACCAACAAACCGGTGGAAGGCATGAAGCCCTACACCGCACTGCAACTGGAAGGTCGCGACATCTATATCCGCGAAGGCTGTGTCGGGTGTCACTCGCAGATGATCCGCCCGTTCCGCGCCGAAACCGAACGTTACGGTCACTACTCTGTGGCCGGCGAAAGCGTCTGGGATCACCCGTTCCTGTGGGGCTCGAAGCGCACCGGGCCGGACCTGGCGCGGGTCGGCGCGCGCTACTCGGATGACTGGCACCGCGCGCACTTGTACAACCCGCGCAACGTCGTGCCGGAGTCGAAGATGCCGGCCTACCCGTGGCTGGTGGCCAATCAGCTCGACAGCAGTCATACCGAAACCAAGATCAAGGCCATGCGCACCCTGGGCGTGCCGTACACCGACGAAGACATCGCCGGTGCCGTCGCTTCGCTCAAGGGCAAGAGCGAGATGGACGCGCTGGTCGCCTACCTGCAAGTGCTCGGCACTGCCATCAAGAGCAAGAGGTGAGCAATGTTTGAATTGAGCACTGGAATGATCCGCGGTCTCGGCACCGTCGTGGTGTTCGTGGCCTTCGTCGGCTTGACCCTGTGGGTATTCAACAGCAAGCGCAGCCCGGAATTCGCCGAAGCGCGCCTGCTGCCCTTCGCCGACGAGCCACAACCCGACACCACCGAAGAATCAGCAACAAGGAGTACCCGGCCATGACCACCTTCTGGAGTACGTGGATCTGCGTACTGACCATCGGCAGCCTGATCGGCCTGACCTGGCTGCTGATCGGCACCCGCAAGGGCGAAACCAAAGGCAGCGTCGACCAGACCATGGGCCACAGCTTCGACGGCATCGAGGAGTACGACAATCCGCTGCCGCAATGGTGGTTCATGCTGTTCGCCGGCACGCTGGTGTTTGCCGTCGGCTACCTGATTCTTTACCCGGGCCTGGGCAACTGGAAAGGCATCCTGCCCGGCTACGAGAACGGCTGGACCGGCGTGCACGAATGGGAAAAGGAGATGGCCAAGGCTGACGCGAAGTTCGGACCGATCTTCGCCAAATTCGCAGCGATGCCAGTAGAAGAAGTGGCCAAGGACCCGCAGGCACTGAAAATGGGCGGCCGCCTGTTTGCCTCCAACTGCTCGGTGTGCCACGGCTCGGACGCCAAGGGTGCATTCGGCTTCCCCAACCTGAGCGACAGCGACTGGCGCTGGGGCGGCGCGGCCGAAACGATCAAGGCCACCATCATGGGCGGCCGGATGGCGATGATGCCAGCCTGGGGCGAAGTCCTGGGCGAAGCCGGTGTGAAGAACGTCGCCGCTTATGTGCGCCATGATCTGGCCGGCCTGCCGCTGCCTGCCGACAGCAAAGCTGACCTTCCGGCCGGACAGCAAGCGTTCAGCACCACCTGCGTCGCCTGTCACGGGGCAAACGGCCAGGGCACCGAAGCCATGGGCGCGCCGAACCTCACGCACCCGGCCGGGTTCATTTACGGCACCAGCCTGACGCAGCTTGAACAAACGATTCGCCATGGCCGCCAGGGCCATATGCCGGCGCAAAACGAACTGCTGGGCAATGACAAGGTGCAATTGCTGGCCGCGTATGTGTACAGCCTGTCCCACGGTTTGAATACCGAGCGCCTACAGGCTGAAGACAACCGCAAGTAAATCCCGACCGCTCTGCTGCCGCATTCTCCCGGATGCGGCAGTTCCCTGCCCCTTTGCGACCCATTGTCGCACCCTCGCATAGACTTTCTTTCGGATCACCGAATTCGGGTCTAAGCTTCCCCCGATGCGGACTGGCCGGTGCCGGTTCCAGGTCGACCCTGAACGATGTGTTCGACAAATCTGCCCGATGACAGGCCGCAAAGGCTGGTAGATACCGGCTGTCGCGCCAGTTGCCTTCGGTCAGCCAAAGGTTGCGTTTGAACACACCCCGTTACATCCGACCTGACCCCCTCGCCTGATCAGTCCGCCAGGACATTTTGCCCACGGGCAAATTTGTCCTTACGCGGTGCATGGAAAGGCCGCAGAATCAGCATTTGAAAGCATTGACCCAGGTCATGGCGCGTTGCAATGACCCCTTGCTTTCTCCATACTTGCGGCCGATTTTTAATCCTAATAAAACACCCAAACCGTGGAACCTTAGAATGAGCACAGCAATCAGTCCGACTGCTTATAACTATAAGGTAGTCCGCCAGTTCGCCATCATGACGGTGGTCTGGGGGATCCTTGGCATGGGGCTCGGTGTCTTCATCGCCTCGCAACTGGTCTGGCCGGAGTTGAACTTCGGTCTGCCATGGACGAGCTTTGGACGCCTGCGCCCGCTGCACACCAACCTGGTGATTTTCGCCTTCGGTGGATGTGCACTGTTTGCCACTTCTTATTACGTCGTGCAGCGAACCTGCCAAACGCGACTGATTTCCGACAGCCTCGCCGCCTTCCACTTCTGGGGATGGCAAGCGGTGATCATCGGCGCCATCGTTACCTTGCCGCTGGGTTACACCACCACCAAGGAATACGCGGAACTGGAATGGCCCCTGGCTATTCTGCTGGCCATTGTCTGGGTCACCTACGGTCTGGTGTTCTTCGGCACCATCGTCAAGCGCAAGACCAAGCACATCTATGTGGGTAACTGGTTCTACGGCGCGTTCATCGTCGTGACCGCGATGCTGCACATCGTCAACCACATGTCGCTGCCGGTCAGCCTGTTCAAGTCCTATTCGGCCTACTCGGGTGCGACGGACGCGATGATCCAGTGGTGGTACGGCCACAACGCCGTGGGCTTCTTCCTGACCACCGGTTTCCTGGGGATGATGTACTACTTCGTGCCGAAACAGGCCGAGCGCCCGATCTACTCCTATCGCCTGTCGATCGTGCACTTCTGGGCACTTATCACCCTGTACATCTGGGCCGGTCCGCACCACCTGCACTACACCGCACTGCCGGACTGGGCTCAGTCCCTGGGCATGGCGATGTCGATCATCCTGCTGGCTCCGAGCTGGGGCGGCATGATCAACGGCATGATGACCCTGTCGGGCGCCTGGCATAAGTTGCGCACCGACCCGATCCTGCGCTTCCTGGTGGTCTCCCTGGCGTTCTACGGCATGTCGACCTTCGAAGGCCCGATGATGGCCATCAAGACCGTGAACTCCCTGTCGCACTACACCGACTGGACCATCGGCCACGTACACGCCGGCGCTCTGGGCTGGGTAGCAATGATCTCGATCGGCGCGATCTACCACATGATCCCGAAACTGTTCGGTCGTGCGCAGATGCACAGCACCGGCCTGATCAACACCCACTTCTGGCTCGCAACCATCGGTACCGTGCTCTACATCGCTTCGATGTGGGTCAACGGCATCACCCAGGGCCTGATGTGGCGTGCAATCAACGATGACGGCACCCTCACCTACTCGTTCGTCGAAGCGCTGCAAGCCAGCCACCCAGGCTTCATCGTTCGCGCCCTGGGCGGTGCGTTCTTCGCCTCCGGCATGCTGTTCATGGCCTACAACGTCTTCCGTACCGTACGCGCCTCGAACCCGGCTGAAGCCAAAGCCGCCGAACAGATCGCCGTAGTTGGAGCTCACTGATGAAGCATGAAGCAGTCGAGAAGAACATTGGCCTGCTGGCCTTCTTCATGGTCATCGCCGTCAGTGTCGGCGGCCTGACCCAGATCGTTCCGCTGTTTTTCCAGGACGTCACCAACAAGCCGGTCGAGGGCATGAAGCCCCGCACCGCCCTTGAACTGGAAGGCCGGGACGTTTATATCGCCAACGGTTGTGTCGGCTGCCACTCGCAGATGATCCGTCCGTTCCGTGCTGAAACCGAACGCTACGGCCACTACTCGGTCGCCGGTGAAAGCGTCTGGGACCACCCGTTCCTGTGGGGTTCCAAGCGTACCGGTCCGGACCTGGCCCGTGTCGGCGGTCGTTACTCCGATGACTGGCAGCGTGCGCACTTGTACAACCCGCGCAACGTAGTGCCCGAGTCGAAAATGCCGGCCTACCCGTTCCTCGTGGAAAACAAGCTCGACGGCAAGGACACTGCGAAGAAAATGGAAGTCTTGCGCACGCTCGGCGTCCCTTACACCGACGAAGACATCGCCGGTGCAAAAGACGCAGTGAAGGGCAAAACCGAAATGGACGCGCTGGTGGCCTATCTGCAAGGCCTGGGCACCATCATCAAAAGCAAACGGTGAATTAGATGGATATCGGGATGATTCGTGGCCTGGGCACCGTTGTCGTGATGGTGGCCTTCATTGGACTGGCACTGTGGGTGTTCAGCCCCAAGCGCAAGTCGGAGTTTGAAGACGCGACCTTGCTGCCTTTCGCGGATGATCCCGAAGCCATCAAGCACGTCGAGCAAGCTTCTAGGAGTAACAAAGAATGACTACATTCTGGAGTCTGTACGTCACAGTCCTCAGTCTCGGTACGATCTTCGCCCTGACCTGGCTGCTGCTGTCGACCCGCAAGGGCCAGCGCAGCGAACAGACGGACGAGACGGTCGGGCACTCCTTCGACGGGATCGAGGAGTACGACAACCCGCTGCCGAAATGGTGGTTCATGCTGTTCGTGGGCACCATCATCTTCGCACTGGGCTACCTGGCGCTGTATCCGGGCCTGGGTAACTGGAAAGGCCTGCTGCCGGGTTACGGCTACCTCGACAACGAGAAGCAGACCCCGTTCGCCAACGGCCAGACCGGCTGGACCGGCGTTCACGAGTGGGAAAAGGAAATGGCCAAGTCGGACGCCAAGTTCGGTCCGATCTTCGCCAAGTTCGCTGCCATGCCCATCGAAGAAGTGGCCAAGGACCCGCAAGCCCTGAAAATGGGTGGTCGCCTGTTCGCTTCCAACTGCTCGGTTTGCCACGGTTCCGACGCCAAGGGCGCCTATGGTTTCCCTAACCTGACCGACGCCGACTGGCGCTGGGGCGGCGAGCCGGAAACCATCAAGACCACCATCATGGGCGGCCGTCACGCGGTGATGCCGGCGTGGGCTGAAGTGATCGGCGAGCAAGGCGTGGCCGACGTGGCCGCGTTTGTCCTGACCAACCTCGATGGCCGCAAGCTGCCGGAAGGCACCAAGGCCGACCCGGTTGCCGGGCAGAAACTGTTCGCCACCAACTGCGTGGCGTGCCACGGTCCGGAAGGCAAAGGTACGCCAGCGATGGGCGCACCTAACCTGACTCACCCGGCCGCGTTCATCTACGGTTCGAGCTTTGCTCAACTGCAGCAGACCATCCGTTACGGCCGTCAGGGCCAGATGCCTGCGCAAGAGCAAATGCAGGGTAACGACAAGGTTCACCTGCTGGCCGCTTACGTCTACAGCCTGTCTCACGGCGAAAAAGCTGCGGAAGCCGAGGCTCAGTAAGACCTGCGCTTTCGGTAACAACAAAGGCCGCGCCAGTGAATCTGGCGCGGCCTTTTTGTTGGCTTTCTCTGGTTGGGAGATCATTTCATTTTCGACCAGGACTCGGCCTCTGTAGGAGCTGGCTTGCCAGCGATGGTCGTTAACGATAACGCGTGTGACCGGATAAACGCGGCGCACTTGAGTCCATCGCCGGCAAGCCGGCTCCTACAGGTATTGCGTTATCGGTGTTTCCCGGGATTGCGTGAAGAACCTTTTTCATGGGCGGCTGGCAAAAATCGATTTCACGGGCACCGTCTGGATCAACTGACGCGCCTGCCAATCGTTGTTCTTCACCAGGCTGACATGCAGTTGCTTGCGATCCTCGGAAAAACTGGCAACCAGGTAAGTCTCCTGAGAAGCGCCACCGCTGAGAAACATCGGCACACCGTTCAGGCTGGAGACCTGGCCCCCGTCCTGATGGTAGTGACCCGCGAAGATGGCCGTGACCTCATACCTGGCGACCATTTCCCGGAAGCGTTTGACTTGCTCCCAATCCCCCATCATTCCGTCCGGCTTATGCATGTTGATGATGATCGCGTAGCCCTGAGCCCGGGCAGCCTTGAGATCTTTCTCCAACCAGTCGAGCGAACTGGTGATTTCGAATGTCGTCGGATTCAACACATGAGATATGCGGGTTCTGTAAGTCGGCTCATTATTCAACTGAACCATATGAACCTCGCCTATATTTTTTGAGTAAGCGAGACTGCCCGAATACAACCTGTAGAGCGCTTCTCCGGTTATACGCAGATCAATCTCGTCGACTTTACCCAAGTGGTGCTCCTTGAACTCCACGATACTGCCAGCAGCGCAGCTATTACTAAAACAATCATCAACATTATTCTGATAGTCGTGATTACCCAGACCATAAAGGTAATCACCTGCAAAGTATTTATTCAATGTCGACTCAAGGTAGGAGCGCTGCCATCCATGACCAAACGCTGTCATGTCGCCATTGATCATCAAGGGCACTTGTGACGGCGCGCCATGTTTCATACGGAAGTCGGCAATGCTCGCAAACTGGCTATCGAGCAGCCATCTGGAACGTTTTTCAAAGTCTGCAGCGGACTCGGGCTCGCCACTATCGGACTTCTCTGTCCATGGATATTGCGGATCAGAGGCAAAAACCATATGAAGCGGCATTCCTTCCACCGCCTGCACAACACTGGATGCCGAGAACAACAGCAGGCAGGCAAAAAACTTGATACTTGCATGAGTAAACATAGCGTCGAATTCCATCCATAGAATTAATAACACGCGAACAAAAAATCATCCGCAGTGGACTTTTAAATTATTCGACAAGAAACAAAACTTCAAAGATTCAGACGAATACAACCAAGTAAAGATATTTCCCGCGCGTCCCGCACCCTGGCAATCGCCGATCCGCCGCTCACACTAAGCGCAACCACACACTGCGCGTCCACTTGAGCGATATCGCTCGCCCTACCTGAAAACCGTCCATACTTCACAAGTCAATTGACTCAGATCACGTTTTGTTACATTCGCTACACCATCCGGGATTTTTACCCAACGCGACCAAAGGTCGCACCCGCAGGCTAGAGCGACAGGCGTATCATTGCGCCACTGCAACACCCCTTTTTGACCGCGGTCGGCATGTACTGACCGAGGCACTTTTCCACTGCCGTGGGATGCAATGATGAGCAACCAGATTCCGGTACACGACGTCACTCCACCCGCCAAGAACGCGAACAACAGCGTCGACCTCTACGCCTCCAGGGAAAAAATCTATACCCGCGCCTTCACCGGCCTGTTTCGCAACCTGCGGATGGCCGGCGGCGCCGTGCTGTTCCTGCTGTATTTCGGCACGGTGTGGCTGAACTGGGGCGGCCATCAGGCCGTGTGGTGGAACGTGCCTGAGCGCAAGTTCTTCATTTTCGGCGCCACCTTCTGGCCCCAGGACTTCATTCTGCTGTCCGGCATGTTGATCATCGCCGCGTTCGGCCTGTTCTTCATCACCGTGTACGCCGGACGGGTCTGGTGCGGCTATACCTGCCCGCAAAGCGTCTGGACCTGGATCTTCATGTGGTGCGAAAAAGTCACCGAAGGTGATCGCAACCAACGTATCAAGCTCGACAAGGCGCCGATGAGCGCCAACAAGTTCCTGCGAAAATTCAGCAAGCACAGCCTGTGGCTGTTGATCGGCTTCGTCACCGGCATGACCTTCGTCGGCTACTTCTCGCCGATCCGCGAACTGGTTTTCGACTTCTTCACCGGCCAGGCGGATGGCTGGTCGTATTTCTGGGTCGGGTTCTTCACCCTCGCCACTTACGGCAACGCCGGCTGGCTGCGTGAACAGGTGTGCATCTACATGTGCCCGTACGCACGCTTCCAGAGCGTGATGTTCGACAAGGACACCCTGATCGTTTCCTACGACCCGCGCCGTGGTGAAGGCCGTGGCCCGCGCAAGAAAGGTGTCGACTACAAGGCCCAGGGCCTGGGTGACTGCATCGACTGCACCATGTGCGTCCAGGTCTGCCCGACCGGTATCGACATCCGCGACGGCCTGCAAATCGAATGCATCGGTTGCGCCGCCTGCATCGATGCCTGCGACGCCATCATGGACAAGATGGAATACCCGCGCGGGCTGATCAGCTACACCACCGAGCACAACCTGTCGGGGCAGAAAACCCATAAACTGCGTCCGCGCCTGATCGGCTATGCGGTGGTGCTGCTGGCGATGATCAGCTTGCTGGTGACCGCGTTCTTCATGCGTTCGCTGGTGGGTTTCGATGTCAGCAAGGACCGTGTGCTGTACCGCGAGAACGCCGAAGGCCGGATCGAAAACGTCTACAGCCTGAAAATCATGAACAAGGACCAGCGCGACCATACCTACCTGCTCGAAGCCTCCGGCCTGCCGGATCTCAAATTGCAGGGTCGGCGAGAGATCAAGGTCGCGGCCGGCGAGATCGTCAGCCAGCCGGCCGAGCTGTCCGTCGCACCGGAAAAACTGCCGTCGAGCACCAACGAGGTGAAATTCATCCTCAAGGATGCAGACGACGACAGCATCCACATTGAAGCCAAGAGCCGGTTCATCGGCCCACAAAATCGTTGAGAGAACTGAACATGCCCGCTGCAAATGCCGCAAGTCCCTGGTACAAGCACCTCTGGCCGTGGATCATCATCGGGATCCTGGCTTGCTCGGTGACGCTGACCTTGTCCATGGTGACCATCGCGGTGAAGAACCCGGACAACCTGGTCAACGACAACTACTACGAAGCCGGCAAAGGCATCAACCGTTCCCTCGACCGTGAGCTGTTGGCGCAGAACCTGAAAATGCGCGCCAGCGTTCATCTCGATGACGTGACCGGCGAAGTCGACTTGCGCCTGAGCGGCGACAGCCAGCCCCAGACCCTGGAACTGAACCTGATCTCACCGACCCAGCCGGAGAAGGACCGCAAGATCACCCTGACCCGCAGCGACACCGAACAGGGCCGCTACATCGGCCAATTGAGCGACAAGATCGAAGGCCGGCGTTTTGTCGAGTTGCTCGGCACCCAGGACGAGCACATCTGGCGCATGTTCGAAGAGGAACTGGTCAGCCATGACAAGGACCTGCTGCTGGGTGACGAACCGTTGCAAGGCGCGGAAGACCTGAAAAAGTAAACATGCCATCGACTGTGGCGAGGGAGCTTGCTCCCGCTGGGGTGCGAAGCGCCCCTAAAACCTGCAACTGCGCTTCTTCAGGCACAGCGAGTCCGCAGCACTACGACTGCTTCGCAGCCGAACGGGAGCAAGCTCCCTCGCCACAAAGGCTTTCATGGCTACAGAAATGACCACCCCACTCCCCTGCTACCACTGCGCCCTGCCCGTCCCGGCCGGCAGCCGCTTCACCGCCGCCGTGCTCGGGGAGTCCCGCGAGTTCTGCTGCCCGGGTTGCCAGGCCGTGGCCGAGGCCATCGTCGCCGGCGGCCTGGAAAGCTATTACCAGCACCGCAGCGAAGCCTCGGCCAACCCCGAAGCGCTACCGGTGCAACTGGTGGACGAACTGGCGCTGTACGACCGTGCCGATGTGCAGCAATCCTTCGTTCGCCATGAAGGCGAACTCGCCGAAACCACCCTTTTGATGGAAGGCATCAGCTGCGCGGCTTGCGGCTGGTTGATCGAAAAACACCTGCGCACCTTGCCGGCGGTAGCCGAAGCTCGCCTGAACCTGTCCAACCATCGCCTGCACGTGCGCTGGAGCGACGCGCAACTCCCCCTGAGTCAGGTCCTCAGCGAACTGCGCCAGATCGGTTATGCCGCACACCCCTATCAGGCCGACCGCGCCAGCGAACAACTGGCCAGCGAAAACCGCCTGGCCCTGCGCCAGCTCGGCGTGGCCGGGCTGCTCTGGTTCCAGGCGATGATGGCAACCATGGCCACCTGGCCTGAATTCAACATCGACCTTAGCCCCGAAATGCACACCATCCTGCGCTGGGTCGCGCTGTTCCTCACCACCCCGATCGTGTTCTACAGCTGCGCGCCGTTTTTCAAAGGTGCCATGCGCGATCTGCGCACCCGCCACCTGACCATGGACGTTTCGGTATCGCTGGCCATTGGCAGCGCCTACATCGCCGGGATCTGGACGTCGATCACCGGGGTCGGCGAACTGTATTTCGATGCCGTCGGCATGTTTGCCCTGTTTCTGCTCGCCGGGCGTTATCTGGAACGGCGCGCCCGCGAGCGCACGGCTGCCGCCACCGCGCAGCTGGTAAACCTGTTGCCCGCCTCGTGCCTGCGATTGATGCCTGACGGCCAGAGTGAACGCATTTTGCTCAGCGAACTGCGTGTCGGCGATCAGGTGCTGGTTCATCCCGGCGCCATTCTTCCGGCTGACGGAAAAATTCTCGACGGTCAGTCGAGTGTCGACGAGTCACTGCTGACCGGCGAATACTTGCCGCAACCCCGCTCCCTCGGCGACGCAGTCACCGCCGGCACCCTGAACGTCGAAGGCGCGCTGACCGTCGAGGTTCAGGCCCTGGGCCAGAACACTCGCCTCTCGGCCATCGTTCGCCTGCTCGATCGTGCCCAGGCCGAAAAGCCGCGACTGGCGGAAATCGCCGACCGCGCCGCGCAATGGTTCCTGCTGTTGTCGCTGATCGCTGCCGCCGCCATTGGCCTGCTGTGGTGGGAGCTGGACTCATCGCGGGCCTTCTGGATTGTGCTGGCGATGCTCGTGGCGACCTGCCCGTGCGCGTTGTCACTGGCCACACCGACTGCCCTCACCGCCGCCACCGGTACGCTGCACAAACTTGGCCTGCTGTTGACTCGCGGCCATGTGCTCGAAGGCCTCAACCAGATCGACACGGTGATTTTCGACAAGACCGGCACCCTCACCGAAGGACGCCTGGCGCTGCGCTCGATCCGCCCTCTCGGCGCCCTCGACAGTGATCAATGCCTGAGCCTCGCCGCCGCCCTGGAAAACCGCTCCGAACACCCGATCGCCCGTGCTTTCGGACGCGCGCCGATGGCTGCCGAAGAAGTCCACAGCACCCCGGGCCTTGGCCTGGAGGGGCTGGTCGAAGGGCGTCGCCTGCGCATCGGCCAGCCAGGATTCGTTTGCGAGCTCAGCGGCGCCGTGGTGCCGTCGATGCCCGAAGAAGCCGGCCAATGGCTACTGCTGGGTGACAGCCAGGGACCCTTGGCCTGGTTCGTCCTCGATGATCGTCTGCGTGCCGACGCGCCCGCGCTGCTGGACGCGTGCAAGGCACGTGGCTGGCGCACGCTGTTGTTGTCCGGCGACAGCTCGCCGATGGTCGCCAGCGTGGCGGCGGAACTGGGCATCGATGAAGCCCGTGGCGGCTTGCGTCCGGACGATAAACTGCAGGTCCTGCAACAGTTGCATAAAGAAGGCCGCAAGGTGTTGATGCTGGGTGACGGGGTCAATGACGTGCCGGTGCTGGCGGCTGCCGATATCAGCGTCGCCATGGGTTCGGCCACCGACCTGGCGAAGACCAGTGCCGATGCCGTGTTACTGTCCAACCGCCTCGACGCGCTGGTGCAAGCCTTCAGCCTGGCGCGGCGCACCCGTCGGGTGATTATCGAGAACCTGCTGTGGGCCGGGTTGTACAATGGCCTCATGTTGCCCTTCGCCGCCCTCGGCTGGATCACTCCGGTCTGGGCGGCGGTGGGCATGTCGATCAGTTCGTTGACCGTGGTGTTGAACGCGCTGCGCCTGACTCGCATGCCGAGCGCGCCCGCCGCCAGCACCACGCCAGAAACCCGCCCGCTGCCGGCCTGAGCCGCGCGGGCATGGAGTCCAGATGCCAGCTCTTTACGTGATGATTCCCGCTGCGCTGCTGATCGTGGCCATCGCCGTCTATATCTTTTTCTGGGCGGTCGACAGCGGGCAGTACGACGACCTCGATGGCCCGGCCCACAGCATCCTGTTCGACGACCAGGACCCGAACCACACCGCTGCCGTCGATGAAGCCAGCGGCCAACCGGCCAAACCGCAAGACAAGGCTCCGCCCCATGTTTGAGCTGGCGCCACTGCTGGTGTCGGCAGTCATCCTCGGCTTGCTTGGCGGCGGCCATTGCCTGGGCATGTGCGGCGGCTTGATGGGCGCGCTGACCCTGGCGATTCCCAAGGAACAACGCAGCCGCCGCTTTCGCCTGCTGCTGGCTTACAACCTGGGCCGGATTCTGAGCTATGCCTGCGCCGGACTGCTGATCGGCCTGGCCGGCTGGGCCGTGGCCAGCAGCCCGGCAGCGATGTTCCTGCGCATTCTCGCCGGATTGCTGCTGATTGCCATGGGCCTGTACCTGGCCGGCTGGTGGAGCGGCCTGACCCGTATCGAAAGCCTCGGCCGAGGCCTGTGGCGGCATATCCAGCCAGTCGCCAACCGCTTGCTGCCGGTGTCGAGCGTTCCGCGTGCGCTGCTGCTGGGCGCGCTTTGGGGCTGGCTGCCGTGCGGCCTGGTCTACAGCACCTTGTTATGGTCGGCCAGTCAGGGCAATGCGCTGGACAGCGCATTGTTGATGCTCGCGTTCGGGCTCGGCACCTGGCCGGTGCTGCTCGCGACTGGCCTTGCCGCCGAGCGCATCACCGCACTGTTGCGCAAACGCAGCGTGCGGATGGCGGGCGGATTGCTGGTGATGCTGTTCGGCATCTGGACCCTGCCGGGGCCGCATCAGCATTGGTTGATGGGGCACTAGATCCTGCGGCAAGGGGGCTTGCTCCCGTTCGGCGGCGAAGCCGTCGCAAACCGGCCAATCCTTTCACACTGACTCACCGCATTCTCTGATTTTGGGGCCGCTTCGCAGCCCGACGGGGGCAAGCCCCCTCGCCACAAAAAAGCTTCAAACTCCCAGTTGATGCAAATCAAGATGCCCCGCCCCGCCCTCGCATAAAGTGGCTGACACTGCCAGCCAATCCGGGGGAATGCCCGCATGATGCTCGACGCCATTCGTTGGGACACCGATCTGATCCGCCGTTATGACCTGGCGGGACCGCGCTACACCTCGTACCCGACCGCCGTGCAATTCAACAGCCAGGTCGGCACTTTCGACCTGTTTCATGCCCTGCGCGACAGCCGCAAGGCCCAACGCCCGTTGTCGCTGTATGTGCACGTGCCGTTCTGCGCGAACATTTGCTATTACTGCGCCTGCAACAAGGTCATCACCAAGGATCGCGGCCGCGCACAGCCGTACTTGCAGCGCCTGGAACAGGAAATCCAGTTGATCGCCTGTCACCTCGACCCCGCGCAGAAAGTCGAGCAATTGCACTTCGGTGGTGGCACGCCGACCTTTCTCAGCCACGACGAACTGCGCCAGTTGATGGCGCATTTGCGCAAACACTTCAATTTGCTGGACGACGACTCCGGCGACTACGGCATCGAGATCGACCCCCGTGAGGCCGACTGGTCGACCATGGGCCTGCTGCGCGAATTGGGTTTCAATCGGGTCAGCATCGGTCTGCAAGACCTCGACCCGGCGGTGCAACGCGCGGTCAATCGCCTGCAAAGCCTGGAAGAAACCCGCGCGGTGATCGACGCCGCCCGCACCTTGCAGTTTCGCTCGATCAATATCGACCTGATCTACGGCCTGCCGAGACAGACGCCGGAGAACTTCGCCCACACGGTCGATGAAGTCATCCGCCTGCAACCGGACCGGTTATCGGTGTTCAACTACGCCCACCTGCCGGAACGCTTCATGCCGCAACGGCGCATCAACAGCAATGAGCTGCCGACGCCCGCGCAGAAGCTGGAAATGCTGCAGCGCACCATCGAGCAACTGATCAGCGCCGGCTACCGCTACATCGGCATGGATCACTTCGCCCTGCCCGACGATGAACTGGCGATTGCCCAGGAAGAGTCGACCCTGCAACGCAATTTCCAGGGCTACACCACCCACGGTCATTGCGATCTGATCGGTCTCGGCGTCTCGGCGATCAGCCAGATCGGCGACCTGTACTGCCAGAACAGTAGCGACCTGAGCGAGTATCAAAACGTCCTTGCATCCATGCAACTGGCCACCAGCCGCGGCCTGCTGTGCAATGCCGATGACCGTCTGCGGCGCGCGGTCATCCAGCAATTGATCTGCAATTTCAGCCTCGAGTTCGCTGACATCGAACAGGCCTTCAACATCGATTTCCAGGGCTACTTCGGCGATCTTTGGCCGCAACTGCAAGACATGGCCAAAGACGGGCTGATCAAGCTCGATCGCGACAGGATCACTATCCTGCCCGCCGGGCGGCTGTTGGCGCGCTCGGTGTGCATGGTCTTCGACGCGTACCTGGAACAACACAGCCGGCAACGGTTTTCACGGGTGATCTAGAGCGCTGCGACAAAAGCGCCACAGGCTGGCCTCAATGTCCTCGGGTGGGTTACCCTTACGTCTTATGTGTGATTTCCCACAAGGATTGAAGAAATGTCCGAGCCAGTAAAACTGCGCGCTCATAATCAAGCCCATTGCAAGGATTGCAGCCTGGCCCCTCTTTGCCTGCCACTTTCGCTGAATCTGGAAGACATGGACGCGCTGGACGAAATCGTCAAGCGCGGCCGGCCGCTGAAAAAAGGCGAATTCCTGTTTCGCCAGGGCGATACCTTCGATTCTGTCTACGCAGTGCGTTCTGGCGCCCTCAAGACCTTCAGCCTGAGCGACACCGGCGAAGAACAGCTCACCGGTTTCCACCTGCCGAGCGAACTGGTCGGCCTGTCGGGCATGGACACCGAAAAGCACCCGGTGTCGGCGCAAGCCCTGGAAACCACTTCGGTGTGTGAAATCCCCTTTGAACGCCTCGACGAACTGGCCCTGCAACTGCCGCAGTTGCGCCGTCAGTTGATGCGCGTGATGAGCCGCGAAATCCGTGACGATCAGCAGATGATGCTGCTGTTGTCGAAGAAGACCGCCGACGAACGCATCGCCACCTTCCTGGTCAACCTTTCGGCACGTTTCCGCGCCCGGGGTTTTTCCGCCAATCAGTTCCGCCTGAGCATGTCGCGCAACGAGATCGGCAACTACCTGGGCCTGGCGGTGGAAACCGTGTCCCGCGTGTTCACTCGCTTCCAGCAAAACGAACTGATCGCGGCGGAAGGCAAGGAAATCCGGATTATCGACCCGATCCAGCTGTGCGCCCTGGCCGGCGGTTCGCTGGAAAGCTGATACAAATCGTTGCGGCTGAGCGAAACGGTTCAGCCGCCGGTATAATGCGTCGTTTGCAGCCTTGCCAGGACACCACGACGATGGTCTTCGACTCCTTCGACATCAAATCCCTCATCCGCCCTGTCATCGACTTCCCGAAACCGGGTGTGATCTTTCGCGACATCACCCCGCTGTTCCAGTCGCCCACAGCCCTGCGCCTGGTGATGGACAGCTTCGCCCACCGTTACGTCGAGGCTGACTTCACCCATATCGGCGCGATGGACGCCCGTGGTTTCCTGATCGGTTCGGTACTGGCCTATCAGTTGAACAAGCCGCTGGTGCTGTTCCGCAAGCAAGGCAAGTTGCCGGCTGACGTGCTGGCCGAGGGCTATGCGACCGAGTACGGCGAAGCCTTCCTGGAAGTGCACGCCGACAGCCTGTGCGAGGGGGATTCGGTGGTGATGTTCGATGACCTGATCGCGACCGGCGGCACCCTGATTGCAGCGGCCAACCTGATCCGCCGCATGGGCGCCCGGGTGCATGAAGCGGCGGCGATCATCGATCTGCCTGAACTGGGCGGCTCGCAGCGCCTGGAAGACATGGGCATTCCTACGTTTTGCCTGACGCAGTTTGCCCTTTCCGACAAGTAAGCGTCGCCTGTACTGACGCTTTCGCGAGCAAGCCCGCTCCCACAATGAATCGCATTCTTCCTGACAGAATGCAGTCAACTGTGGGAGCGGGCTTGCTCGCGAATGGCATCGGTCGCTACACCGCCAAACTCAAAGCCCCATCTGCTTGCTGATGATCTCGTTCATCACTTCCCGCGTCCCACCGCCAATCGACAGAATCCGGTTGTCGCGGTACAGCCGCTCCACCAGGCTTTCACGCATGTAACCCAGCCCGCCGAGTATCTGCACCGCATCGTTGACGATCCGGTCTGCGGTATCCGTCGCAAAATTCTTGGCCATGGAAATCTCCTTGATCACGCTCTGCCCCACCGCCATTTTCGCCGCCTGGCGGTAAGTGAACTCCCGGGACACTTCCAGCGCCGTCGCCATCTCGGCGAGGCGATGCTTGATCACCTGAAACTTGCCGATCGGTTTGCCGAAGGCTTCGCGCTGGCGCGCCCACTTGAGGCTCTCCTCCAGCGCAAGTTGTGCGGTCATGTTGGCCATCAACGCCAGGGCCAGGCGTTCACTCTGGAAATTGCCCATGATGCAGGCAAAACCCATGTTCTCGGCGCCGATCAGATTGCCTGCGGGCACCCGGCAATCATCGAAGAACAGTTCGGCCGTGTCTGACGCCCACCAGCCCATTTTCTTCAGTTGCCGTCCTACGGTGAAACCCGGCGTGCCCTTTTCGATCAGTAACAGGCTGATGCCGGAGAACCCCGGCTCACCGGTACGCACAGCGACGGTATAGAAATCCGCGCGCACGCCGCTGGTAATAAAGGTCTTGCTGCCGCTGACCCGGTAAAAGTCGCCGTCGCGCACAGCTCGGGTTTGCAGGTTGGCGACGTCGGAGCCGCCACCGGGCTCGGTGACGGCCAGGGCGCTGATCTTCTCTCCCGACAGCACCTGCGGCACCACACGATCCCGTACTTCGGGACGGGCCCACTTGAGAATGGGCGGCAAGCCGATATCCAGCGAGCCCAGGCCGGCCACCAGCCCGCCTGAGCCGCAGCGCATCAACTCTTCACTGGCGGCCACCTTGGCGAACAGATCCCCTTCGTGACTGCCTCCGTAAGCCTGTGGATAACCGATGCCGAGAATCCCCGCCGCGCCGGCCTTGAGGTAGAGCTCGCGAGGAAAACTTTCGGCTTCTTCCCACAACTCGATATCAGGAAGAATCTCGCGCTCGACGAAACGCCTGACGCTGTCGCGGACCAATTGGTGGTCGGGGTCGAAGTATTCCTGAAAGGCAGACATCGGCGAGCTCCACTGAAGGGGTCAGCGAAGTTAACCGAGCGCTTGCTTGGTTTTCAACAGGATTGTGTGAATCAGCGAAACCGAGGCGCGCCCTTCGCGAGCAAGCCCGCTCCCACAGGGGATTGCATTCCAAATGTGGGAGCGGGCTTGCTCGCGAAGACGTCGGCCCAGACGACACAAATTACAGAGTGATCGGCTTACGCCCGGCAAACGAATGCGCCAGTGTCCCGCCATCCACCAGTTCCAGCTCACCACCCAGCGGCACGCCGTGGGCGATGCGCGAGGCGATCAGGCCTTTACTGCTGAGCAATTGGGCGATGTAGTGCGCCGTGGCTTCACCTTCCACGGTCGGGTTGGTGGCCAGGATGACTTCGGCGAAGGTGCCGGCCTCTTCGATCCGCGCCATCAATTGCGGGATGCCGATGGCTTCCGGCCCCAGGCCATCGAGCGGCGACAGATGCCCCTTGAGCACGAAATAGCGCCCGCGGAACCCGGTCTGCTCCACCGCATAAACGTCCATCGGGCCTTCCACCACGCAGAGCAAGGTGTCGTCGCGGCGGGTATCGGCGCATTGCGGGCACAGATCATCTTCCGTCAGCGTACGACACAAACGGCAGTGACCGACCCCTTCCATGGCCTGGCTCAGGGCCAGCGCCAGTCTCGAGCCGCCACTGCGGTCACGCTCGAGCAACTGCAACGCCATGCGCTGGGCGGTTTTCTGACCCACGCCAGGCAAAATTCGCAGGGCGTCGATCAGTTGGCGAATCAAAGGGCTGAAGCTCATGGTGGAAAAGTCCGACAAAACAACGAGACGCGGTTTATACCCGCGCCTCGGTTGAGCGTCAAATTGCAGCGTGAATTACTCAGTCACGGGAAACCCGCACCACCAACTTGCCGAAGTTACGCCCCTCCAGCAGGCCGATGAACGCATCAGGCGCCTGTTCCAGGCCATCGACCACATCTTCGCGAAACTTCACCTTGCCATCGCGCACCCAGGGCGCCATGGCACTGAGGAATTCCGGCTGGCGATCACCATAGTCATCGAACACGATGAAGCCCTGGATGCGCACCCGCTTGGTCAACAGGGTGCGCTGCAACAGGGGCAGGCGATCCGGTCCACTCGGCGCTTCATGGGCGTTATAGGAGGCAATCAGGCCGCAGAGTGGAATCCGTGCCTTCGGATTGAGCAACGGCACCACGGTGTCGAACACCTTGCCGCCGACGTTTTCATAATAAATGTCGATGCCCTTGGGACAGGCCTGCGCCAGCTCGTCAGCAAAATCCGCGCTCTTGTGGTCGATACAGGTGTCGAAGCCCAGCTCCTCTACCACATAACGGCATTTGTCCGCGCCGCCGGCCACGCCGACCACGCGCAGCCCCTTGATCTTCGCCACCTGGCCGACTACCGAACCCACTGCGCCGGACGCGGCCGCCACCACCAGGGTTTCGCCGGCCTTGGGCTGGCCGATGTCCATCAGGCCCATGTACGCGGTCATGCCCGGCATCCCCAGGACTCCGAGGGCCATCGACGCACTGGGCAATCCCGACGGCACCGGGATGATGCTGCGCCCGTCATTGATGCTGTGGCTTTGCCAACCGGTGGCGCCGACCACCAGATCACCTTCCTGGAACTTCGGATTGAGCGACCGCTCGACTCGGCTGACCGCGCCCCCGGTCATGACTTCACCGATTTCCACCGGTGCGGCGTAGGACGGCGCATCACTCATGCGCCCGCGCATGTAGGGATCCAGCGACAGGAAAACGGTCTTGAGCAGCACCTGGCCGTCGGCCAGATCCGGCAGCGCCACCCGCTCCATGCGGAAGTTTTCCGGCGTTGGCGCGCCTACCGGGCGAGAAGCCAGGACAATGCGTTGATTGAGGGTCATGGGGTCGGACATGGCAGCGTCTCCTTTGATCGATGGGGTTCGGTGATATAGGGAGCAGACCTTTGTGGTGGTATGGCGTTCGATGTTTATTCAGTTGGACCGAGGCGACATTATCGCTGGCAAGCCAGCTCCTACAGGGTTCTATGTCGCCCGAAAACCCTCTGTAGGAGCTGGCTTGCCAGCGAAGACTATTTCACAGGCACTACATGCCTGCCTGCCAGAAACAAAAATGCCAGGCGCTATGCCTGGCATTTTTTGTAGCTCATCTGCCGCCTGAAGGCGAATCAGAATGGCAGTTTCATGCCCGGCGGCAGTTGCATGCCGGCGGTCATGCTACCCATCTTGTCCTGGCTGTTGGCTTCGATCTTGCGCACGGCATCGTTGACGGCGGAGGCGATGACCGCTTCGAGCATTTCCTTGTCGTCTTCGCTCATGCCTTCGACCAGGCTTGGGTCGATGGTCACGCTCTTGACGTCATGACGACCGGTCATCACCACGGTGACCATATCGCCACCGGCTTTACCGGTGACTTCGGCGTTGGCCAGTTCTTCCTGCATCTTGGCCATTTTTTCCTGCATCTGCTGCGCCTGCTTCATCAGGCCGGCCATGCCACCTTTCATCATGGTAATCACCTCAAAAGTACTTGGATCAAAACAGCGCTCGGCCCATGTGGCCGAACGCCTTCAGTTATTAGCCCTGAGTGACCAGGGCGTCGACAGGTTCAATAGTATCGTTACGGACCACCGCACCGAACTGTTGCATCATTTGCTGGATGAACGGATCGCCGTGGATCGACTCCTCCGCCTCGCGCTGACGGTTGGCGCGGCGGCGTGAAGCCGCCTGTGCCGGGGTTTCCTGCTCGGGCTTGATCAGCTCGATGCTCAGGGTCAGCGTGCGCTGGTGATACTGGTTCAGCGCATCGTTGAGCCGCCGCTGCTGAGTGGCGTTGAACAAGGCACTGTGGGCCGGGTCCAGGTGCATCAGCCAATTGTCGCCATCCACCGCGATCAGCGTGCAGTTGGCGGCGATGCTGCCGGTCATGCCGGAGATCGGCAATTTCGGGAACATCTCCAGCCATTGCAGGGCCAGGCCGGTGGCCGGCATTGCCGCAGGTTCCGGCTCGGGCTCGGGCGCCGGGTCGGCGGCGTGCTCGCTGGCCAGTTCGTCGAGGTAACTGTAGGCCGAATCCATGTCCGGCTCGATGTAATCCTCGTCCAGCGGCGGCTCGTCATCCAGGTCCATGCCCGGCGTCGCGGCATCGACCTCGGCCACCGAAGGTTCCGGGATCGGCGCGGCGGCCCATTCCGGGGCGTCCGGCACCACGCTGTCCGGCGTCGGCAACGGCATCGGCGGTAACTCGGGTTGTTCGCTGGCGGTTTCCAGCACCGGCTCCACCGCCGGATGCTGAACGGGCGCGGGCTCTACCGGGTCGTTCCACGGCAGGTCGACAACTTCTTCGACCACGACCGCTTCAACCACAGGCGCAGGTTCTGGCGCAGGTTCAGGCACAACGACCGGCGCAACCGGTTCCGGTGCAGGCGCTGGAGCCGCTACTGGCGCAGCCGCTATCGGTGCAACGGCCGCTGCGACTACCGGCGCAACAACTGGCGCGGCAGCCACTGAGTTTGCGGAATCAACTGTGGCCTGGCTGATCCCCACTGGCTTTAGCGGTTGCCTCGGGGCATCCGCGGTGTCTGCGGGCCGGAACGCCAGCATCCGCAGCAAGACCATTTCAAAACCACCCCGGGGATCCGGCGCCAGCGGCAGGTCGCGGCGGCCGATCAGGCCCATCTGGTAGTAGAACTGCACGTCTTCGGCCGGCAAGGCCTGGGCCAGCGCCAGCACGCGATCACGGTCGCCGTGACCGTTGTCGACACCTTCCGGCAAGGCCTGGGCGATGGCAACGCGGTGCAGCACATTGAGAATTTCCGAAAGCACGCCGTTCCAGTCCGGGCCTTGTTCGGCCAGGTGGCGGACGGCTTCGAGCAACGCCTTGGCATCGCCTTCGATCAGCGCATGCAGGACGTCGTAGACCTGCCCGTGATCGAGGGTCCCGAGCATTGCCCGCACGTCGGCGGCCATGACCTTGCCTTCACCGAAGGCAATCGCCTGGTCGGTCAGGCTCATGGCGTCACGCATCGACCCGTCGGCGGCACGCCCCAGCAACCACAGTGCATCGTCTTCGAACGGCACGTTCTCGACACCCAGCACGTGGGTCAAGTGCTCGACCACGCGCTCCGGCGTCATGTTCTTCAGGGAGAACTGCAGGCACCGCGACAGAATCGTTGCAGGAAGTTTCTGCGGATCGGTGGTGGCCAGGATGAACTTGACGTAGGGTGGCGGCTCCTCGAGGGTTTTGAGCAGCGCGTTGAAGGAATGGCTGGAGAGCATGTGCACTTCGTCGATCAGGTAGACCTTGAAGCGCCCGCGGCTCGGGGCGTACTGCACGTTGTCGAGCAGCTCGCGAGTGTCTTCGACCTTGGTGCGGCTCGCGGCGTCGATCTCGATCAGGTCGACAAAGCGGCCTTCGTCGATTTCACGGCACACCGAGCACTCGCCACAGGGGGTCGAAGTGATACCTGTTTCACAGTTCAGGCATTTGGCAATGATCCGCGCGATGGTGGTCTTGCCGACCCCACGGGTACCGGTGAACAGGTAGGCGTGGTGCAGCCGCTGGCTGTCCAAGGCATTGATCAGAGCCTTGAGCACATGGGTCTGGCCGACCATTTCGCGGAACGAGCGCGGACGCCATTTACGTGCAAGAACCTGATAACTCATCGAAAACCGTCGCAGCGAAGGAAGCAGAAGCGGCTAATGCTAGCGGAGCAAGGCACAAATTGCATCCGGTGCGCTCGCGTATTGTGGCTAAGCTGCACATCGGGGGCTAATAACGGAGTGTTTATGCGGCTGGCCTTGGGGGCATTGCTGTTGATCAGCCTGGATGGCGTAGCCGCTGATGCGCCGTTGCGCTTTGCGATAACCGACAGCTGGACCATGCCCATGGTGCAACTGGAACGGGGCAAACCGACCCAGGGCATCCTGTATGACGTGATGCTCAGCCTTGCGACCCAGGTTGGCGTTCCGGCCGAATTCCATGTGCTGCCCCGCGCACGGGTGCAAAACGCCATGGAACACGGCGAGGTCGATGTCCGCTGCTATGCCGCACAATCGTGGCTGCCCCACCAGACCGGCGACTTCCTCTGGAGCATCCCGCTCTTTACCCAGCCCGACCTGCTGATCAGCCGGCATGCGCGCCCCGCTGCGATCAATCCGGCGGATTTGTCGCACCAGTCCATCGGCACCGTGCTGGGCTATAGCTACCCGACCCTGCAACCGCTGTTCGAAACCGAACAGTTGCATCGCGACGACGCACGCAATCAGGAACAGGTGCTGGAAAAACTCCTCGCCGGCCGCAACCATTACGCCGTCAGCAATCAATGGACCCTGGACTGGTTCAATCAACGCCTGCTGCCGGCGCAACAGCTGCGCAGCGTGGCGGTGCTTCAGGAACAGGATGTCGGCTGCTACGTGCGCAACGACCCGCAAGTGCCGGTACAGCGCATTCTGCGCACCCTGGCACAGATGAAAACGTCCGGGGAGATCGATGCGATTGTTCGGCTGTATATCGGTGGCGAACCTGCGGCTGCCGACAATTCGGAAACGACAAAAAACCGCCCCGGAAAAAATCCTGGCAGCTAGCGAAAGTCTGTTTTCAGAAAGATAACGCGAGAGAACACCCGCGTGGCGTTAAGGTGGTAACCCTACCAGCCACACCCCGGCACACAATGTTCCCGCTGTGGCTGCTGCCTTCCGGCTCTGACCAGGTTCACGGGTAATCGTTGCGGGGGGACCGATAGGGTCACCATAACGACGCTCACCAGTCGGCGAGCCGCGCCATTGTACCTATCTGAGACGAAGTTACAACCGTTGGTTTCGGATTAAAAACATGAGGGGGTTCAAGCACTTGCTATTGCGCCTGGAGCACCTCGTCCGCCCTGCCGCCCTCTTGCTGGATCACCAGGTGAATAAAGTGCAGCCTGGCAATGACGGCTGGCGGCAGGACGAACGGATAGAAATCGGGCTGCCCCATGCTGCGTGACAGCTCATTGAGCATGCCGGCCAGTTCGATCCACGCATTGACGAACGACAGAAACGTCGCGCCACCGGGATGCTGTGGATCGTAGAGGGTATCCAACGGAAACGGCTGATAGTCGAAATCCATTTCCCGCGCACTCATGCCAAAACCCAGCGCGGTATCCACGGCGTCCATCATGTGCAGGTAATGCGCCCAGGTTTCCGCCCAGTCTTCCCACGGGTGCATGGTCGCGTAGGCGCTGACGTAATGCTGCTGCCAGTCGAGCGGTGCGCCCTGCTGATAATGCCGCTCGAGGGCTTCGGCATAGCTGGCGCGTTCATCGCCGAACAATTGGCGAAAGGGTTCCAGCCATTGGCTGTTGGCGATCAATCGGTCCCAGTAGTAATGCCCGACCTCATGACGAAAATGCCCGAGCAACGTGCGATAGGGTTCGTGCATTTGCACCCGCACCTGTTCGCGATGGGCGTCGTCGGCTTCCTTGATATCGAGGGTGATCAGGCCATTGGCGTGGCCGGTGGTGGGCGGCTTGCCTTCGAGGTCGACGCCGATGAAATCAAACGCAAGGCCCTTATCTTCATCGACGCTTTTTGGAATCACCTGCAACCCCAGGCTGACCAGTTGCGCGACCAGACGCCGCTTGGCGGTTTCCACCTTGCGCCAGCGCTCGTGGTTGTCGGCTATCGACAGATCAGGAATGGTGCGATTGAGGCTGCAGGCAATGCACAAGACGTCATGGTCGTTGGCAGGCAGTAACCAATTGCAGGCCGCCGGGGAGTCGAGGTTGGCGCAGCGTCGAAACAGGCCGGCCCCGGGATCGTCATCCAGCAACCAGGTGCCCGTTTGCACACCCGGTTGCAGCGAGGACAAGCGACTCTGCTGCGGCTGATAACCCAACGCCGCCGAACAGGCCAGGCACTGGCTGTTGCGAAAGAACAGCGACTGCCCGCAACGACAGGACCAGACCTTGCTGTTGCGCGAATTCTCATCCATGAACGGCGCGGCGATGCGCGAGCTGAGCTGTTCGAAGAAGCGGTACATGGCGATCTCTCCCTGGGGCTTGCCAAGACTAGATCATTCCCGAGAGCTGATCGTTCCCGCTTTCTGTGCTGCTTAAATCGCCTTCGCGAGCAAGCCCGCTCCCACATTCGATCGGATTCCTACAGGAAGAACTCGGTTAAATGTGGGAGCGGGCTTGCTCGCGAATGGCTTCACACCGAAATATCGTGCTTGCGCAGGAACTCGACAAACGCCTCCTCATCCAGCACTTTCAACCCCAGCTCATTGGCCTTGGTCAACTTCGAACCGGCACCCGGCCCTGCAACTACGCAATGGGTCTTGGCCGACACGGAGCCCGCCACCTTGGCACCCAGGCTTTCGAGCTTGTCCTTGGCCACATCTCGGCTCATCAGTTCCAGCGAGCCGGTCAGCACCCAGGTCTGCCCGGCCAGCGGCAAGCCTTCGACGACCTTCTTCTCGCTCTGCCAGTGCATGCCGAAATCGGCCAGTTGCTTCTCGGCCGCTTCGGCCAATTGGCGATTGGCCTCGATCGCAAAGAACTCGCGCACGGAATTGGCCTGTTTCTCCGGCAGCGCCTGACGCATGTCCAGCCAGTCCGCCCCGATCACCGCCTGCAGCGAGCCGAACTTGTCCGCCAGTTTCTGCGCGCCACCCGGGCCGACCAAGGGGATATGCAGCTTGTCGAGGAAACCACCCAGCGTGGTGCTCGCCGAAAACTCCGCGCCCAAATCGCCCTGATCCTGAATCTGCAAACCATGCCTGAGCAAATCAGCGATCACCTGCTGGTTATGCGCATCCTCGAAGAAGCTGTGGATCTCGTGCGCGACCTCCAGCCCGACATCCGGCAAGTACGTCAGCACCTGCGGCAAGGCCTGCTGCACACGCTCCAGCGAACCCAGGGAGCGCGCCAGCACCTTGGCCGTCTCCTCGCCGACATCGGGAATCCCGAGGGCGTAGATGAACCGCGCCAGTCCCGGTTTTTTGCTGTCTTCAATGGCGCCGAGCAGGTTCTTGCTCGACAGTTCGGCAAAGCCTTCAAGGTCGACGATCTGCTCGAACGTCAGGGCGTACAGATCGGCCGGCGAGCTCACCAGGCCTTCGTCGACCAGTTGCTCGACGCTCTTCTCGCCCAGGCCTTCGATGTCCATGGCGCGACGGGAAACGAAGTGGATGATTGCCTGCTTGAGCTGCGCGCCACAGGCCAGGCGGCCGACGCAGCGGTACACCGCGCCTTCGCTGACCGTCTCGCGGCCCTTGCTGCGCTTGATCAGTTGCGTGCGCTCGACATGGGACCCGCACACCGGGCACTGCTCGGGAATCTGCACCGGCCGGGCGTTTTCCGGACGACGCTCCATGACCACCTGCACCACCTGCGGAATCACGTCACCGGCACGGCGAATGATCACGGTATCGCCGATCATCAGGCCCAGGCGCGCGACTTCATCCATGTTGTGCAGCGTGGCGTTGGCCACCGTGACACCTGCGACCTTGACCGGCTTCAGGCGCGCCACCGGCGTCACCGCACCGGTGCGGCCGACCTGGAATTCCACATCGAGCAGTTCGGTGAGCTCTTCCATCGCCGGAAACTTGTGGGCGATGGCCCAGCGCGGCTCGCGGGCGCGAAAGCCCAGCTCACGCTGGGAGGCAATACTGTTGACCTTGAACACCACGCCGTCGATTTCATACGGCAGCGCGTTGCGGCGCTCACCGATGTCGCGGTAGTAATCCAGGCACTCGGCGATACCCTGCGCCAGTTTCAGCTCGTGGCTGATCGGCATGCCCCAGGCCTTGAGTTGCTGCAAGTTGCCGATGTGCGTATCGGCAATCTCCGCCGACACCTGGCCGATGCCGTAGCAGCAGAATTCCAGAGGACGGTTGGCGGTGATCTTCGAATCCAGCTGGCGCAAACTGCCTGCCGCGGCGTTGCGCGGGTTGGCGAAGGTCTTGCCGCCGACTTCCAGTTGCGTGGCGTTGAGCCGCTCGAAACCGGCCTTGGACATGAACACTTCGCCACGCACTTCCAGGGTCGCCGGCCAACCGCTGCCGTGCAGCTTGAGCGGGATGTTGCGCACGGTGCGCACGTTGACGCTGATGTCTTCGCCAGTCGTACCGTCGCCACGGGTGGCGCCGCGCACCAGCACGCCATCCTGATACAGCAGGCTGACGGCCAGGCCATCGAGCTTGGGCTCACAGCTGTACTCGACTGTCGCGCCGCCACCGAACAGGTCGCCCGCCGGCAAATCCAGGCCTTCGGTCACCCGGCGGTCGAACTCGCGCATGTCGGTTTCTTCGAAGGCGTTGCCGAGGCTGAGCATCGGCACTTCGTGACGCACCTGGGTAAACGCCGACAGCGCCGCGCTGCCCACTCGCTGAGTCGGCGAGTCGCTGGTGATCAGTTCGGGATTGGCCGCCTCCAGCGCCTTGAGCTCGTTGAACAAGCGGTCGTATTCGGCGTCCGGAATGCTCGGCTCGTCGAGCACGTGGTAGCGATAGTTGTGCTGATCCAGCTCAGCGCGCAGCTCTAAAATGCGGTTCTTGGCGGCGGTCATGGATGTTCTCTCATAAAGCAAAAGAGCAGCCTAGGCTGCTCAATTTGTAGATGCGGCGCAGATTCATTGTAGGAGGCCGGCTTGCCGGCGATGGCGATTTCAAGTCCGCATCGCCAGCAAGCCGGCTCCTACAGTGTGTGGCAGTCATGTCCACACATTTCAAAAATCAACGCTTCTGAGTCAGGGCGCGGCGTTCGAATTCGACGATGCGCTGACGGTAATGCTCAATCGTTTGTGCGGTGAGTACGCTGCGCTGGTCGTCCTTCAGTTCGCCGTTGAGCTCCTGGGACAGTTTGCGCGCTGCCGCCACCATCACGTCGAACGCTTGCTTCGGATGGCGAGGGCCTGGCAGACCCAGGAAGAAGCTCACCGCCGGGGTGCTGAAGTGATCGATGTCGTCCAGGTCGAAAACGCCGGGCTTGACGGCGTTGGCCATGGAGAACAGCACTTCACCGTTGCCCGCCATGCTTTCGTGACGGTGGAAAATATCCATCTCGCCGAAACGCAGGCCGCTTTCCAGAATGTTCTGCAACAGCGCCGGGCCCTTGAAGCCGGCCGCGTCGCGGCAGATCACGCTGATCACCAGCACTTCTTCAGCTTGCGGCTGCTCTTTGTCGCCCAGCGATGGCGAGGACTTGGTGTCATCCGGGAAGTCGTCGTCGCGGCTGCTGAAGCTCGGGCCACCATCCAGATCCAGGCTGAGATTCATGTCGCCCTGGGAAGGCTCGCTGTGGCCACGCTTGCCGCGCTTGGAGCCCGACTCGCGAGGCTCACGGGCCGGCATGCTCACCGACGGCAGATCCTGCTCGTCCAGTTGCGGCTCTTTATGGTTGTCCAGCACTCGCGGCGGGCCCAGCAGCTCGGCGCTGCTGTCCTCGTCCGGCAGGTTGGACAGACTTCGGTCAAGACGGAACTTCAGTTTTCCCTTGCCGCCGCGCATCCGGCGCCAGCCATCAAAAAGAATACCGGCAATGACAATAATGCCGATGACGATCAGCCACTCGCGCAGACCGATTTCCATGTAATCCCGTGCCTCTATAAAAAATGCTGAAAAATAAGGGGTTTACAACCTGCAAACCGCTTTAAAACGTGGCGCCAACTCTATGTTCTGACAGGCGTTTTGCCCACGTATACGAAAAATTGACATTAAACTAGCACGACCAAAGGCAACTTTACACCGTCTACCACGTTGGCTAGCGCGAATATGTCGATTGGCCAGCAAGTCGAAGTCAGCAAAAGAGTCCTACAACCCGTAAACACCCCTTCCCACGATCACGACTCAGGCATCCACCATCGCCATTGCCTCCTCCACATCCACTGCCACCAGACGTGAACAACCGGGTTCGTGCATCGTCACACCCATCAGTTGATCAGCCATTTCCATGGCGATCTTGTTGTGGGTGATATAGATGAACTGCACTGTCTGCGACATCTCTTTTACCAACCGCGCGTAGCGTCCAACGTTAGCGTCATCCAATGGCGCGTCAACTTCATCGAGCATGCAGAACGGCGCCGGATTCAACTTGAAGATCGCAAAAACCAGGGCCAATGCGGTCAGGGCTTTTTCGCCACCAGAGAGCAAATGGATGGTGCTGTTCTTCTTTCCTGGCGGCTGCGCCATGATCGTTACCCCTGTATCGAGTAGATCTTCGCCCGTCAGTTCCAAATACGCGCGGCCTCCACCGAAAACTTTTGGGAAAAGCGCCTGTAAACCGCCATTGATCTGATCAAAGGTATCCTTGAAGCGGTTACGGGTTTCCTTGTCGATCTTGCGAATCACGTTCTCGAGGGTTTCGAGCGCTTCGACCAGGTCGTCGTTCTGCGCATCCAGATAACGTTTACGCTCCGATTGTTGCTGGTACTCATCGATGGCTGCGAGGTTGATCGCGCCCAGGCGCTGAATTCGCGCGGCGATGCGCTCGAGTTCTTCCTCGGCGTCCTTCTCGTTGGCCTCGGCGGTCAACGTCGCGAGTACGCCATGGAGATCGTAGCCGTCTTCCAGCAACTGGTCCTGCAAAGTCTTGCGGCGCACGGTCAGGGCTTGCCATTCCATGCGCTGGGTTTCGAGCTGGCCGCGAATCAACTGCGATTGCTGTTCGGCCTGGCTGCGGCGCTTCTCGGCGTCGCGCAATTCGCGATCGGCATCTTCGAGGGCGATCTGCGCGGTCTTGAGCTCCTCGTCGACAGTCATACGCTTGTCGAGCAACTCTTCGAGTTTCAAACGCAGCTCTTCCAGTGGCGCTTCGCCCTCCTCCAGATTGAGGCTCAATTGCTCGCGTTTTTCGGTCAGGCGTTCGGACTGCATTTCCAGACGCTCCAGCGCCTGGCGCGTGGAATCGTGCTGCGCCTTGAGCGAGCCCAGACGCACCGCCAACTGGTGGGCGTGATCCTTGTGTTGCCGGGCTTCCTGACGCACCCGGTCCAGGCGTTCACGCAAACTGTCGCGCTGGGCCAACAGCAACTCACGCTGCTCGGTGTCCAGCGCCATGCTGTCGAGGGCTTCCTGCAATTGCAGGCGCGCTTCGCCGATGTTTTCGTGCTCCAGGGCTCGCTGTTCGTCCAGCTCGGTGAGCTCTTCGTCGAGACGGGTGCGGCGCAGGGTCAATTGCTCGGCCTTGGCTTTACCGGCGGACAACTGGGCTTTCAGTTCACCCTGCTGACGCGCTTCGTCTTGCAGCAAACGGCGCAGATGCTCACGGCCGTTTTCCTGCTGACGCTGCTGCGCCCGCAGGTTCTGTAATTGGGTTTCCAGGGTTTCGACAGCGGCTTCGCGCTCTTCGCGCTCAAGGCCCAGTTGCTGGATTTCCTGACCACGGGCGAGCACACCGCTTTCGGCTTCGCTGGCCCGACGCACACGCAAGAAGTGCCGGCCGACCCAGTAACCATCACGGCTGATCAGGCTCTGCCCGGCAGCCAATTGACTGCGCAAGGCCAGGGCCTGTTCGAGGCTGTCGACCGGCTTGACCTGCCCCAGCCATGGCGACAGATCAATCTGCGCCTCGACCTTGTCCAGCAAGCTGCCCGGCATCCGCACACCATCGCTGGCCGGGCTGAGCAAGCGCAAGTCGCCCTGGGTAAACCCGGACAAATCGAAATCGTTGAAATCGTCCACCAGCACCGCTTGCAGGTCGGCGCCGAGCACGGTTTCCACCGCCAGCTCCCAACCGGCCTCAACCTTCAGGCCTTCGGCCAGGCGCGGGCGATTCGCAAGATTCTGTTCACGCAGCCATTCGGCGGTGCCGGTGCCCGGATCGAGCGCGGCTTGCTGCAAGGCTTCGAGCGATGCCAGGCGACCGTTGAGGCGCTGTAAATCACCCTGGGCCTGCTGTTGCGCCGTCAACGTTTGCTGCAGTTGCTGGCGCAGTTGCTCAAGCTTTTCGACCTGGGCTTCTTCGCTGGTCTGCAAGTCCTCAAGGGTCGCCTCGGATTCCGCGAGCTGCTCGCTGAGCTCCATGATCGCCGCGTCTTCCGGGTCCGCCGAGAGCAAGGCGCGTTCTTCGCCAAGACGCTTCTGGCGATCGGCCAGGCGCTCCAGGCTGGTTTCCAGCTGCTGGATCCGCGACTGCTGCACTTCGGCCTGACGGCGCGGCTCGGCGGCGGTGAGGTTGAACGTATCCCACTGCTCCTGCCAGCCGTGCATGGTGGTTTCGGATTCTTCCAGGGCGGCAGCGGCCTCTTCGGCGGCGGCGCTGGTGACTTCCTGCTCCGGGGTGAGCATGTCCAGCTCTTCGCCCAGGGTCAGCAGCAGCGTGCGGTCGTGACCCAGGTGGGATTCGGTTTCCAGGCGAGCGCGCTCGGCCTCCTTCAAATCGTCCTGCAACTGGCGCAAGCGCTGCTGGCCGTGCTGGATGCTCTGCTCGACCCGGGCGATGTCGCCGCCGACCGAGTAGAAGCGTCCTTGCACCAGGTTGAAGCGCTCCGACAGGTCGTGATGCCCGTCACGCAGGCGCTCGATGCTCGCGTCGGCGTTGCGTTGTTCAGCCACCAGGGCTTCGAAAGAAACCTCCTGGTTGCCGATGATCGCTTCACGCTGGCCGACCTGATCGTTCAGCGCCTGCCAGCGCAGGGCCGACAGCTGGGCCTTGAGCTGACGCTCCTCGCCCTTGAATTCCTGATACTTCTTGGCGGCCTCGGCCTGGCGGTGCAAGCGTTCCAGCTGACGCTCAAGCTCTTCACGCAGGTCGGTCAGGCGCTCAAGGTTTTCGTGGGTGCGGCGGATACGGTTTTCCGTCTCGCGCCGGCGCTCCTTGTACTTGGAGATGCCCGCGGCTTCTTCGATGAAGTTACGCAGGTCTTCGGGCTTGGACTCGATCAGCTTGGAGATCATCCCCTGTTCGATGATCGAGTAGCTGCGCGGGCCGAGACCGGTGCCGAGGAAGATATCGGTGATGTCGCGACGCCGGCATTTGGTGCCGTTGAGGTAATAGGTGGTCTGGCTGTCGCGGGTCACTTTGCGGCGAATGGAGATTTCCGCATAAGCAGCATATTCACCAAGCAGTGTGCCGTCGGAGTTATCGAACACCAGCTCGATACTCGCCTGGCTCACTGGCTTGCGGCTGGTCGAGCCGTTGAAGATGACGTCGGTCATCGACTCGCCACGCAGGTTCTTCGCCGAACTCTCGCCCATCACCCAGCGCACGGCGTCGATGATGTTCGATTTGCCGCAACCATTGGGCCCGACCACCGCCGCCATGTTACTGGGGAAGTTCACCGTGGTCGGGTCGACGAAGGACTTGAACCCCGCCAGCTTGATGCACTTGAGCCGCAAGATCAGGCGTCCGTCAGAGCGGAGATCACCAGATCGCAACTGCGCTGGGCGTAAGCCGTCAGCACCACGCGAATCTGCGCGAAGTCACGGGCGATCACGGCGGCAAGCAGGCGTTCGAACAGCTCCAGGTACTCGCTCATCGACGCCTTGCGCTGGTCCAGGGCAAGGAAATAGGCACGGCTCATGGCCGGCTGCAGATTCTCGACGGTTTCCTGCAAGTACGGGTTGTTGGCGAACGAGTACGTGGCGCGCATCACGCTGAAACTGTCGTCGACGAAGGCATGGATGTCCTGGCGCTCGTAGCTGGCCGCCAGGCGCTGCTGAATCTGCACGAACGGCGCCAGATCGGCCTGGACTTTCCAGCCATTGGCCACGGCATTGGCGAGCAGGATGTACATTTCGCTCATCAGCGTGCACAGGCTCTGCACCTTGTGCGGGGTGAGTTCCGTCACATGAGCGCCACGGCGCGGCAGGATCGCGATCAGGTGCCGACGCTCGAGGATCAGCAAAGCCTCGCGGACCGAACCACGGCTGACATTGAGGGCCAGCGTGACCTTCTGTTCCTGGATGCGCTCCCCGGGCTTCATTTCGCCGCGAATGATGCGTTCGGCGAGGTGGTGAGCGATTTGCTCGGCGAGGCTGTCCGGCGCCTTGAACGTCATGGTTGTCCTTCAAACTCTTCGATCTGTACAAGCGGCGCAGTGTAGCGCAATTGCCGCATCAGGGCGGAGTGCCCGCCCTGAGGTTTTTTGGCACGATTCAAGCAAATTCAAGCAAAAAGGCAGGCTAACGAACCAGCGACAATAATTAACCAACAGGTAGTTGATCGACAAAATGCATTTTCCTGACCTTTAAGTCAGAAAATCATTGACCGAAAAGTCAGACCTGCTAAATTCGGTCCTATCGGTTAACAACAATAATGAGTCTGCGAGGCCTTCCGTGATCCAGTTTTTACTAAACCAGGAACTCCGTAGCGAGCACGCCCTGGACCCGAACCTGACCGTGCTCAATTATCTGCGCGACCATGTGGGCAAGCCCGGCACCAAAGAAGGCTGCGCCAGCGGTGACTGCGGCGCCTGCACCGTGGTGGTTGGCGAATTGCAGACCGATGATGACGGTCGCGAACACATTCGTTATCGCAGCCTCAACTCGTGCCTGACCTTCGTGTCGTCCCTGCACGGCAAACAATTGATCAGCGTTGAAGACCTCAAGCACAAAGGTGAACTGCACAGCGTGCAGAAAGCCATGGTCGAGTGCCACGGCTCGCAATGCGGCTTCTGCACTCCCGGTTTCGTGATGTCGCTGTTTGCCCTGCAAAAGAACAGCGACGCACCGGATCATGCCAAGGCCCACGAAGCACTCGCCGGCAACCTCTGCCGCTGCACTGGCTACCGGCCGATCCTGGAAGCCGCCGAGCAGTCCTGCTGTGGCAAACAACCGGATCAGTTCGATGCCCGTGAAGCCGAGACCATCGCGCGCCTGAAAGCCATTGCCCCGACCGATATCGGCGAACTCAACAGCGGCGACAAACGCTGCCTGGTGCCGCTGACCGTGGCCGACCTGGCCGACCTCTACGACGCTTATCCACAGGCCCGCCTGCTGGCCGGCGGTACCGACCTGGCGTTGGAAGTGACGCAGTTCCACCGCACCTTGCCGGTGATGATCTACGTCGGCAACGTCGCCGAGATGAAACGCATCGACCGTTTTGACGATCGCCTGGAAATCGGCGCCGCCACCTCCCTTTCCGACTGCTACGAGGCCTTGAACGCCGAGTATCCGGATTTCGGTGAATTGCTGCACCGCTTCGCCTCCTTGCAGATCCGCAACCAGGGCACCCTCGGCGGCAACATCGGCAACGCCTCGCCGATCGGTGACTCGCCGCCGCTGCTGATCGCACTGGGCGCGCAAATCGTCCTGTGCAAAGGCGAAACCCGCCGCACCATGGCCCTGGAAGATTACTTCATCGATTACCGCGTCACTGCGCGCCAGGAAAGCGAGTTCATCGAGAAGATCATCGTGCCGCGCGCCTGCGTCGAAAAACTGTTCCGCGCCTACAAGGTGTCCAAGCGCCTGGACGATGACATCTCTGCTGTCTGTGCCGCCTTCAACATTCGCCTGGAAAACGGCGTAGTGGCTGAAGCCCGCGTCGCCTTCGGTGGCATGGCGGCCATCCCGAAACGTGCCGCTGCCTGCGAAGCCGCGCTGCTCGGCTCGCCATTCAACAACGCCAGCGTTGAGCGCGCCTGCGCTGCCCTGGGCGAAGACTTCACGCCGCTCTCGGATTTCCGCGCCAGCAAGGAATATCGCCTGCTCAGCGCGCAGAACCTGCTGCGCAAATACTTCATCGAACTGCAAACACCGCACATCGAGACTCGGGTGACCGCTTATGTCTAATCATCATGCCGTAGAGAAGACCCAAGCCGAATTGGCTGAACTGTTCGCCAAGGACCTGACCACCGGTGTCGGCCGCAGCGTCAAGCACGACAGCGCCGCCAAGCATGTGGCCGGTGAAGCGCAGTACATCGACGATCGCCTGGAGTTTCCGAACCAGTTGCACGTCTATGCACGCATGTCGGACCGTGCCCACGCCCGCATCATCAGCATCGACACCGCGCCGTGCTACGCCTTCGAAGGCGTGCGCATCGCCATCACCCACGAAGACGTGCCGGGCCTGAAAGACATCGGCCCACTGATGCCCGGCGATCCGCTGCTGGCCATCGATACTGTGCAATTCGTCGGTCAACCGGTGGTCGCCGTCGCCGCGAAAGACCTGGAAACCGCACGCAAGGCCGCGATGGCCGCGATCATCGAATACGAAGACCTGGAACCTGTGCTGGACGTGGTCGAAGCGCTGCGCAAACGCCACTTCGTACTCGACAGCCATACCCATAAGCGTGGCGATTCAGTCTCGGCGCTGGCCACCGCCGAGCACCGCATACAGGGCACGCTGCACATCGGCGGCCAGGAACACTTCTACCTGGAAACCCAGATCTCTTCGGTGATGCCGACCGAAGATGGCGGCATGATCGTCTACTGCTCGACCCAGAACCCTACCGAAGTGCAGAAGCTGGTAGCCGAAGTACTGGACGTGTCGATGAACAAGATCGTCGTCGACATGCGCCGCATGGGCGGTGGTTTCGGCGGCAAGGAAACCCAGGCGGCCAGCCCGGCGTGCCTGTGCGCGGTGATCGCGCACCTCACCGGCCAGCCGACCAAGATGCGCCTGCCGCGCGTCGAAGACATGCTGATGACCGGCAAGCGTCACCCATTCTACGTCGAGTACGACGTGGGCTTCGACAGCACCGGCCGCCTGCACGGCATCAACCTGGAACTGGCCGGCAACTGCGGTTGCTCGCCTGACCTGTCGGCGTCGATCGTCGACCGGGCGATGTTCCACTCGGACAACTCGTACTACCTGGGTGACGCGACCATCAACGGTCACCGCTGCAAGACCAACACCGCGTCGAACACCGCCTACCGTGGTTTCGGCGGCCCGCAGGGCATGGTCGCCATCGAAGAAGTGATGGACGCCATCTCTCGCCACCTGGCCCTGGATCCTTTGGCGGTGCGCAAGGCCAACTACTACGGCAAGACCGAGCGCAACGTCACCCACTACTACCAGACCGTCGAGCACAACATGCTCGAAGAGATGACCGCGGAGCTTGAAGAAAGCAGCCAGTACGCCGAGCGTCGCGAAGCGATTCGTCGCTACAACGCCAACAGCCCGATCCTGAAAAAAGGCCTGGCGCTGACCCCGGTGAAATTCGGTATTTCCTTCACTGCCAGCTTCCTCAACCAGGCGGGTGCCCTGGTGCACATCTACACCGACGGCAGCATCCACCTGAACCACGGCGGCACCGAAATGGGCCAGGGCCTGAACACCAAGGTCGCGCAGGTCGTGGCTGAAGTGTTCCAGGTGGAAATGGACCGCGTGCAGATCACCGCGACCAACACCGACAAGGTACCGAACACCTCGCCGACCGCCGCTTCCAGCGGTGCCGACCTGAACGGTAAAGCCGCGCAGAACGCCGCCGAAACCATCAAGCAACGCCTGGTGGAGTTCGCTGCCCGCCAGTACAAAGTCAGCGAAGAAGATGTGGAATTCCACAACGGCCACGTGCGGGTCCGCGATCACATCCTGACCTTCGAAGCGCTGATCCAGCAGGCGTACTTCGCCCAGGTGTCGCTGTCGAGCACCGGGTTCTACAAGACTCCGAAAATCTACTACGACCGCAGCCAGGCTCGTGGTCGTCCGTTCTACTACTTCGCCTTTGGCGCGGCGTGCTGCGAAGTGCTGGTCGACACCCTGACCGGCGAATACAAGATGCTGCGCACCGACATCCTCCACGACGTCGGCGCCTCGCTGAACCCGGCCATCGACATCGGTCAGGTCGAGGGTGG
The DNA here is from genome assembly GCF_019956575.1 of Pseudomonas sp. A-R-19. Classification (NCBI taxonomy): domain Bacteria; kingdom Pseudomonadati; phylum Pseudomonadota; class Gammaproteobacteria; order Pseudomonadales; family Pseudomonadaceae; genus Pseudomonas; species Pseudomonas sp. A-R-19. Next base: position 13,451 of record NZ_JAHBDR010000067.1, on the reverse strand, counting down.
TTTCATCCAGGGCATGGGTTGGCTGACCATGGAAGAGCTGGTGTGGAACAACAAGGGCAAGCTGATGACCAACGGCCCGGCCAGCTACAAGATCCCGGCCGTGGCGGACATGCCGCTGGACCTGCGGGTGAAGCTGGTGGAAAACCGCAAGAACCCGGAAGACACAGTGTTCCACTCCAAGGCCGTGGGCGAACCGCCGTTCATGCTCGGGATCGCCTCCTGGTGTGCGATCAAGGACGCCGTAGCGAGCCTGGGTGATTACAAGCATCAACCGAAAATCGACGCACCGGCGACCCCGGAGCGCGTGTTGTGGGGCTGTGAGCAGATGCGCCAGTTGAAGGCGGCGAAAGCGGCCGAAGCTGAAGTCGAGTTGGCTCCGCTCTAGGACCGAGGTGACTGGATCGCCAGCAAGCCGGCTCCTACAGACAGGCGGTGCGTCGCGATTTTGCGACCGACACGAAACCTGTAGGAGCCGGCTTGCTGGCGAAGACGACCGAACAGACAACGACGATGTCGAGGTGAACATGTACAACTGGATCGACGCCCTCGCCGACCTGCAAAACCGCGGTGAACCCTGCGTACTGGTCACCATCATCGAAGAGCTCGGCTCGACGCCGCGCAACGCTGGCTCGAAGATGGTCATCAGCGCGAACCAGGCCTTCGACACCATCGGTGGCGGGCACCTGGAATACAAGGCCATGCAGATCGCCCGCGAGATGCTGGTTAGCGGCAAGCAGGACACCCATCTTGAGCGTTTCAGCCTCGGCGCCAGCCTCGGCCAATGCTGCGGTGGTGCAACCGTTTTGCTGTTCGAACCGATGGGCCAGGTGCAGGCGCAGATCGCCGTGTTCGGTGCCGGCCACGTAGGCCGCGCCTTGGTGCCGCTGCTGGCCAGCCTGCCTTGCCGGGTGCGCTGGATCGATTCGCGGGAAGATGAATTCCCCGAGCAGATTCCCCACGGCGTGCGCAAAATCGTTTCCGAAGAACCTGTGGATGAAATCGATGATCTGCCTGCCGGCAGCTATTGCATCGTGATGACCCACAACCACCAGCTCGACCTCGAACTCACCGCTGCGATCCTCAAGCGCAACGACTTCGCCTACTTCGGCCTGATCGGTTCGAAGACCAAACGCGTGAAGTTCGAACACCGCCTGCGCGACCGTGGTTTCGACAGCAGCGTCGTGCAACGCATGCGCTGCCCGATGGGCATCGGCGAAGTCAAAGGCAAGTTGCCTGTGGAAATCGCCATCTCCATCGCCGGCGAAATCATCGCCACCTACAACGCCAATTTCGGCCAGCAAACGTCCAGCGCCGAACCGATTGCCAAACTGCTGCCCGCTTCACGCCGCAGCCACGCTTCGAAGCAAGCCGCCTCGAACTGACAAGCCAGACATTGAGAACTCACATGCCTTTGACTCGCAAAGCCTACCGCGCCGCCATCCTGCACAGCATCGCCGACCCTGCCATCGTTGGTATCGAAGCCTCCTACGAGTATTTCGAAGACGGCTTGCTGGTTGTGGATAACGGCCAGATCAGCGCCCTCGGCCACGCCAGCGAACTGCTGCCGACCCTGCCGGCCGATATCGAAATCACCCACTACCAGGACGCGCTGATCACCCCTGGCTTCATCGACACCCACATCCACCTGCCGCAAACCGGCATGGTCGGCGCCTACGGCGAGCAATTGCTGGACTGGCTCAACACCTACACCTTTCCGTGCGAAAGCCAGTTCGCCGACAAGGCCCACGCCGACCAGGTCGCGGATATTTTCATCAAGGAACTGCTGCGCAACGGCACCACCACGGCGCTGGTATTCGGCAGCGTACACCCGCAATCGGTGAACTCGTTCTTCGAAGCGGCCGAGCAGCTCGACCTGCGCATGATCGCCGGCAAGGTGATGATGGACCGCAATGCCCCGGACTATCTGACCGACACCGCTGAATCCAGCTACGTCGACAGCAAGGCGCTGATCGAACGCTGGCACGGCAAGGGTCGCCTGCACTACGCGGTCACCCCACGCTTCGCACCGACCAGCACCCCGGAACAGCTGACCCTGGCCGGCCAGTTGCTGACCGAATACCCGGATCTGTACATGCAGACCCACATCAGCGAAAACCTCAAGGAAATCGAGTGGGTCAAGGAACTGTTCCCGGAGCGCAAGGGTTACCTGGACGTCTACGATCACTACCAGTTGCTCGGCGAGCGCTCGGTGTTCGCCCACGGTGTGCACCTGTGTGATGACGAGTGCGCGCGGCTGGCGGAAACCGGTTCGGCCATCTCGTTCTGCCCGACCTCGAACTTCTTCCTCGGCAGCGGCCTGTTCAACCTGCCGATGGCCGAGAAGCACAAGCTCAACGTCGGCATCGGCACCGACGTGGGCGGCGGCACCAGTTTCTCGCTGCTGCAAACCCTCAACGAAGCCTACAAGGTCATGCAGCTGCAAGGTGCGCGCCTGAGCCCGTTCAAGTCGCTGTACCTGGCCACCCTCGGCGGCGCCCGCGCGCTGCGTCTGGAAGACAAGATCGGCACCCTGCTACCGGGCACCGACGCCGACTTCCTGGTGCTGGACTACAACGCCACGCCGCTGCTGAGCTATCGCTTGCAGCAGGCCAACAACATTGCCGAGACGTTGTTTGTGTTGATGACGCTGGGGGATGACCGGACTGTGCTGCAGACTTATGCGGCGGGGAATCTGGTGCATCAGCGCTAAGATTTTTCCGGGCATAAAAAAATCCCCCGCAATCGTTAGATTCCGGGGGATTTTTTATGCCCTGTAGGAGCGAGCTTGCTCGCGATGAACCCAAGGGCACCACTGGGTATCAGGCTTCCCGCGTAATCGTTAACGACCATCGCGAGCAAGCTCGCTCCTACAGCTTCGCGGTGGAACGCCCAGGCTTCTTGGTCTGCAACAAATGCGAGAACACCGCATGCAGATCATCCGACGCACTTTCCTCATCAAGGTTGAGCTTGCTGTCGATGTGATCCATGTGATGCATCATCAGGTTGACCGCCAGCTCAGCGTCGCGCTTCTCGATGGCGTCGATCAACTGGGTGTGCTCGTCGTAGGAGCAATGGGAACGGTTGCCGCTTTCGTACTGGGCGATGATCAGCGATGTCTGGGACACCAGGCTGCGCTGGAAGCTGATCAACGGCGCGTTTTTCGCCGCTTCGGCCAGTTTCAGGTGGAATTCGCCCGACAGGCGGATGCCGGCACCACGGTCGCCACGGGAAAAGCTGTCGCGCTCGTCGTTGACCATCTGGCGCAATTCGGCAATCTGCTCGGCGGTCGCGTGCTGAACGGCCAGTTCAGTGATCGCGCGCTCCACCAGACGGCGGGCCATGAACACCTGACGGGCTTCTTCGACGCTCGGGCTGGCGACCACGGCGCCGCGATTCGGACGCAGCAACACCACGCCTTCATGGGCCAGGCGCGACAAGGCGCGGCGAATGATGGTACGGCTGACCCCGAAAATCTCCCCCAGCGCTTCTTCGCTCAACTTGGTGCCGGGCGCCAGACGCTGCTCGAGGATGGCCTCGAAGATATGCGCGTAGACAATATCGTCCTGGGTACCGCTGCGGCCGGCTTTACCAGCTCGCGGTTGTTTCTTTAGGGGTTGCAACTGTTCGTTCATGGGCACTCGAGTCGGAAGAACTGCGGCGAATTGACCGTGACTGTAATACGGCACAGTGGGTCGCTGGCAAGTATCGCGTAAAAAACACTGCGATTGTACACAATGGAGGGTGGCAACACGACTGTACGGCTGAATGTTGCCTCGGCTGTATCGCAACGCCTGGTTACTTTTGAGTTTAGGCTTAAAACACAAAACTTTTGTCGAGAGACATTTTTGTGGCGAGGGAGCTTGCTCCCGCTCGACTGCGCAGCAGTCGTAAAATCAGCCGACGCATTCCATTGGACACACCGCGGTGCCTGGATTGGGGCTGCTTCGCAGCCCAGCGGGAGCAAGCTCCCTCGCCACACATTTGGGTTAGCCACAAATACCTGCCGGATTCACTGCTTTCATAGACAAGGAACACCACCGTCATGAACGACGCCACGCACACGCAACTCCGCCCGTTGGCCGACACCTCGCCCTCGGCCATCGTCGCCGGGTTCATTGCCATGATGACCGGCTACACCAGTTCCCTGGTGTTGATGTTCCAGGCCGGGCAAGCGGCGGGCCTGAGCAGCGGGCAGATTTCTTCGTGGATCTGGGCGATCTCCATCGGCATGGCGGTGTGCTCCATTGGCCTGTCCCTGCGTTATCGCACGCCGATCACCATTGCCTGGTCGACCCCCGGCGCCGCGCTGCTGATCACCAGCCTGGGCGGCGTGAGCTACGGCGAAGCCATTGGCGCCTACATTACCTGCGCAGTGCTGGTGACGATTTGCGGGCTGACCGGCAGCTTCGAACGGCTGGTGAAAAAGATCCCTGCCTCCCTGGCCGCCGCCCTGCTGGCGGGGATCCTGTTCAAGATCGGCAGCGAGATTTTCGTCGCCGCGCAACACCGCACCGCCCTGGTACTGGCAATGTTCGTCACTTATCTGCTGGTCAAGCGCCTGTCGCCGCGTTATGCGGTGTTGGCGGCATTACTGATTGGCACCGCCTTGTCAGGCTTCATGGGGCTGCTGGACTTCAGCGGTTTTCACCTGGAGGTGGCTACACCGGTGTGGACCACGCCGCACTTCTCCATGGCCGCAACCATCAGCATCGGCATCCCGCTGTTTGTCGTCGCCATGACCTCACAGAACATGCCTGGCATCGCCGTACTGCGCGCCGACGGTTACACGGTGCCCGCCTCTCCGCTGATCACCACCACCGGCATCGCCAGTTTGCTGCTGGCACCGTTCGGCTCCCACGGGATCAACCTGGCGGCGATCAGCGCGGCAATCTGCACCGGGCCGCACGCCCATGAGGATCGCAACAAACGCTACACCGCGGCGGTCTGGTGCGGGATTTTCTACGGGATCGCCGGGGTGTTCGGCGCGACGCTCGCGGCATTGTTTGCCGCGCTGCCCAAGGAACTGGTGCTGTCGATCGCGGCGCTGGCGCTGTTCGGCTCGATCATCAACGGCTTGAGCATCGCCATGAGCGAAGTGAAGGAACGTGAAGCGGCGCTGATCACCTTCATGGTCACGGCATCGGGGCTGACGCTGTTTTCCATCGGTTCGGCGTTCTGGGGGATTGTCGCGGGGGTGGTGACGCTGGTGATCCTGAACTGTGGGAGCGAGCCTGCTCGCGATGGTCGTCAACGATAACGCTGGGAACATGACACCCCGCGGTGCTCTCAGGTTCATCGCGAGCAAGCTCGCTCCTACAAAAAAAGCATAAAAAACGGCGACCCTTGGGTCGCCGTTTTTTAGAACATCAAGCTACCGGATTGATCGGCTTTTCCGGGTACCAGACGTCCAGCAGCGGGCTGACTTCAACGCTGGTCAGCTCGGTGCGGCCTTTGAGCCAGGCTTCAACGGCAGCGCGCTGTTCAGCGCTGACCGAGCCACGCTTCTGCAGGCAAACCAGACCGTAGTCGTCGCCGCCAACATAACCCAGGCCGTTGGCTTCCATGGCTTCTTTGAGGAACGCGTCGAGGAAAGCATCAATGGCTTCATCAGCCAAATCTTCTTTGAAATCCAGGTTCAGTTCGAAACCCAGCTCTTGAAATTCATCGACGCACAGTTTTTTGCGCAGACGCTGGGAACGGTTAGTCGCCATTGGAACAATCCTCTTAAGTAATAACGGGCGGCACTTTAGCAGTTTAAGCCGCCGATTGCCTGACTCTCTGGGCCACCACGCCTACCGTCGGTAAAAAAATAGCCGTTCAGACAGCCCGCGCACGGCACAACTCGTGACACCTTGGGGCATAATGCCGACACTTTCATGACCATTGAGGGAATTTATCTCCATGCCCTCATCTTTTTTCCCCTCGGCTGTAGGGTTTTATTTCAGATGATCAAATCTTTGCGTCCATTGCTGTTGGCCGGTTTTCTTCTCCCCCTGGCCCTTCCCGTTTGCGCCGCCCCCATCAATACCGCGTTGTCGCCCAACGTTGAAAAAGCCCTGAAAGCCAGCAAGTTGCAGGACAACGCCCTGTCGCTGGTGATGATCCCGCTCACCGGTCCCGGCACCCCGACGGTGTTCAACGCCGACGTCTCGGTCAACCCGGCGTCGACCATGAAACTGGTCACCACCTACGCGGCCCTGGAAATGCTCGGCCCGAACCACCAGTGGAAAACCGAGTTCTACACCGACGGCACCTTGAGTGGCGGCATCCTCAACGGCAACCTCTACCTCAAGGGTGGCGGCGATCCGAAGCTGAACATGGAAAAACTCTGGCTGTTGATGCGCGACTTGCGTGCCAACGGTGTCACCCAGGTCACCGGCGACCTGGTGCTGGATAAAACCTTCTTCGTGCAACCGCAACTGCCGGAGTTCAATGACGACGGCAATGACGAGAACAAGCCGTTCCTGGTCAAACCCGACTCGCTGCTGGTCAACCTCAAGGCGCTGCGCTTCGTCGCGCGCAATGACTCAGGCAAGGTACTGGTCTCGGTGGAGCCGCCGATTGCGAGCATCCGCATCGACAATCAGGTCAAGGCCCTCAACTCCAAGCAATGCACCGGTGGCGTGCGCTACAACCCGGTGGCTCAGGCCGATGGCACTGTGACCGTTACCGTCGGCGGTCAACTGGGTGAAGGCTGTAGCTCGCAGACTTACCTGTCGCTGCTCGACCACGCGACCTACACCGCCGGCGCCGTCCGCGCGATCTGGAAGGAACTGGGTGGCAGCATCCAGGGCAAGGATGTGCTGGCGCCTACACCGAAAGACGCCAAGGTCCTGGCCCGGGCGTTCTCGCCGGACCTGGCGGAAATCATCCGCGACATCAACAAGTACAGTAACAACACCATGGCCCAGCAGTTGTTCCTGAGCCTCGGCCAACGCTTCCGTACCGATGCCGATGGTGACGACGCCAAGGCCGCCCAGCGTGTCGTGCGCCAGTGGCTGGCTAAAAAGGGCATCACCGCGCCGCACCTGGTGATGGAGAACGGCTCCGGCCTGTCCCGTGCCGAGCGCGTCAGCGCCCGGGAAATGGCCTCGATGCTCGAAGCGGCCTGGCACAGCCCGTATTCTGCCGAATACATCAGCTCGATGCCGATTGCCGGCACCGACGGCACCATGCGCAAACGCCTGAAGACCACTGCCATGCGCGGTGAAGCCCACGTCAAGACCGGCACCCTGAACACCGTGCGGGCGATTGCCGGTTTCAGTCGCGACGTTAACGGTAATACCTGGGCAGTGGTGGCAATCCTCAACGACAAGGCCCCGTTCGGCGCTTCTTCGGTGCTTGATCAGGTGCTGCTGGACCTGTACCGCCAACCGAAAGTGCCGCAGACGGCTTCGGTGTTGTAACCGGCCCCTGAGAACCACGGAGATCTACTGTGGGAGCGGGCTTGCTCGCGAAGACGGCAGCACATCCAACAATGATGTGACTGACAAACCGCTTTCGCGAGCAAGCCCGCTCCCACAGGGTCAGCGTACAACCCGGGTTAAATCATTTCCTCTTCGACCCTATCCCTTCCCGCCTGCTTTGCCGCATACACCCCCGAATCCGCGCGCAACAGCAAGGCATCGGCGCCCTCTCCAACCCGCCAACTGGCAATCCCGAAACTGGCGGTGACCGTACCGACACCTTCGATGGGTGAACTGCGCAGGCCTTGCCACAATTGCTGGGCCAACACATAGGCATGTTCGCCACTGATATCCGGGCACAGCACCATGAACTCTTCACCGCCCAGGCGGCAGAACACATCGGTGCGACGCAGCCGGTGGCCGATCCGTTCGCAGACCGCCTGCAACACCCGATCACCGATGGCATGACCATGCAGGTCATTGATCCGCTTGAAGTGGTCGATATCGAGCATGATCACCGACAGATCCCCACCGCCACGCTCCACCCGGGCCATTTCGGTGGTCAGGCGTTCCTGGAAATAACGCCGGTTGTGGATGCCGGTCAGCGAATCGGTGACCGACAACGCGCGCAACTCTTCTTCCACCCGTTTCATATCGGTAATGTCCGAGATGTAGCCGTGCCACAGCACACCGCCACCGGGCAGTTCCTCCGGAGTGGCTTCGCCGCGAACCCAACGCAAACCACGTTGCGGCAGCTGCACGCGGTACTCCTCGCGCCAGGGGCTGAGGGTGTCGGCCGAGGCGCGGATCGAGGCGCGGACACGGGTGGTGTCCTGAGGGTGAATGCGGGTGAAGATCGACTCGGCATTGAGCAGCAGCACATCGGGCTCCAGCTCATAGATCTCGCGAATGCCGTCGCTGGCGTAGATCACGCTGAAACGCCCGTCGAACTCCATCTTGAACTGGTAGATGCCACCGGGCACGTGGGCGCTGAGTTTCTTCAACAGCAGGTCCCGCGCTGCGAGCGCTTCGTGGACCCGTTTGCGTTCGGTGATGTCGATGCACACCGCCAGGTGCCCGACCCACAGGCCTTGCTCGTCGAGCACCGGTGTGGCGAGCATGTTGACCATCAAATGGCTGCCATCGCCGCGCACCAGCGTCCACTCCCGCGCCTCGTGGCCGCCCTCCACGCCGCCTTCGACCAGCATCGCCTGGCAGGTCGGCACCGGTTTGCCATAACGTGCGCTCAACTCCGCCGAGCGAGCGACCAATTCCCGGGGCAGGTGCAGGTTCTCCAGGGTCATATGGCCGACCACTTCGGCACTGATATAGCCGAGCATCTGCTCGGCACCGGCATTGAAGGTGCTGATGACGCCGCGCAGGTCGGTGGCGATGATCGCGACCTGGGTGGCGGCATTGAGCACGCCTCGCAACTGACCATGGGTGCCACGCAGTTCCTGCTCTCGATCGCGCAGCTCCTGGGTGCGTTGCTCGACCAGCCTCAACGCCCGCTGCCGCTGACTGACCAACACATACAGCAAGGCACTGAGCATCACGCTGAGCAATCCACCCAACACCACCAGGCTGGTTACCGAGGAATGGTTGGCCTGCACGAACGCATCGCTGGGCTGGATATCGACCTGATAGTCATGGTCGGCCATGCGCAACAGGCGCGTGGCGGACAATTCGCTGATGGCCGGCGGGTTGGGCGACTCGAACAGCACCTCGTGCTGGTCGTCGGTCGACAAATCGAGGATGCGCACCGAGAGATAGTCATGGCTCGCTTCCGGCAGTCCGTCCGCCAGCAACTGGCGCATGCTGATCACCGCCATGACATAACCGTAGGGCTTCGCGGCTGCGTGGTCCTGACTGTTGCGCTTGGTGACCGGCGCGACCAGCAACACGCCTCGCGCATAGGCCGGCTCGATACTCACCAGGTGCATTGGTTGTGATACCGCCATGCCGCCATGCCGATCAGCCCGTTCGAGCGTGGCACGCCGCAGCGGTTGGGCCAGCAAGTCGTAACCGAGGGGAGAACCGAGTTTGCTTTGCGTCTGGCTATACAGCACCGCTACGTACTCATCTCGCTCGCCGGCCAGTTGCAATTGGCCGGCGGCATTGAGTTCTCTCAGGGTGAAAGTGCTCAAGCCTTCGTCACTCGCTCGACGCTCGAACGCCGCCCGCTCGTCACGAGTGACCCGCTGGGCATAGGAGTACGCCTGGGTACGCAGCAGCAAAGGTTGGGTATAGCCGTCGAACTCCGCCCGGGACACCGAATCGGAGTTGGCGAAAAAACGGCGCAAGCCATCGAGGCGCTGCACCTGATCTTCAAAACGCTCTTCGATACGGCTGTAACGCTCACTGGCCAGCAGTTGAAAGCGTTGCCGCAATTGATGGTGAAACAGATTCAGCGTCGACCACGCCAGCAAGCCCGTGAGCACCCCACCGACAAGCAATACCAGCAACGCGACCAGCCAGGCCGAGACATCTTCGCTGATAAAACCCAGGATCTTGGGGCGCACGGCGTGCAACGACATAGAACGCAAACTCAAAACGCCAGGTGCGGGGAACCCCTTTGGCCATGAGTTGAGTTATAGCTATTAGCCACTAATTTGACCAGCACTGTAGGAGCGAGCTTGCTCGCGATGGTCTCAAGAACGCCGCGTGCATTCAGAAAGCTCGCGTTATCGTTATCGACCATCGCGAGCAAGCTCGCTCCTACAGGTATCCACGTATCAACGGGCCGTGATTTTCCAGGCACGATGAATCTTGGCGTTACGGGCAAAATCCGGATCGATGGTCTGGGCGGTGATCTCTTCGACCGCATAGCGCTCGCCGAGATTGGCCTCCAGTTCGAACTTGCGGAAGTTGTTGGAGAAGTACAACACACCACCTGGCGCCAGACGCGCCATGGCCAGGTCGATCAGTTGCACCTGATCGCGCTGCACGTCGAACACGCCTTCCATACGCTTGGAGTTGGAGAACGTCGGCGGGTCGATGAAGATCAGGTCGTACTCGTCACGACTGGCTTCCAGCCACGCCATCACATCGCCCTGCTCCAGGCGGTTCTTGTCGGAAAAACCGTTCAGCGACAGGTTGCGACGCGCCCAGTCCAGATAGGTTTTCGACAGGTCGACACTGGTAGTGCTGCGCGCACCGCCCTTGGCCGCATGCACACTGGCCGTCGCGGTGTAGCAGTACAGATTGAGGAAGCGCTTGCCGGCCGCCTCTTTCTGGATACGCATGCGCATTGGCCGATGGTCGAGGAACAGGCCGGTGTCGAGGTAGTCGGTGAGGTTCACCAGCAGCTTGATCCCGCCTTCGTTGACCTCGACGAACTTGCCCTGCGCCGCCTGGCGCTCGTACTGCTTGGTGCCGCTCTGACGCTCGCGGCGCTTGACCACCACGCGGCTCTTGTCGATGTTCAACGCCTGCGGAATCGCCGCCAGGGCATCGAACATGCGCGCCGAGGCTTTTTCCGGGTCGATGGATTTCGGCGCGGCGTACTCCTGGACGTGGACCCAGTCGTGATACAGGTCGATGGCCATGGAGTATTCCGGCATGTCGGCATCATAGACGCGGTAGCAGTCGATGCCTTCACGCTTGACCCACTTGCCCAGGGCCTTGAGGTTCTTTTGCAGGCGGTTGGCGAACATCTGCCCGCCTTCGCTCAGGCGCGGTTGCTCGACCACCGGAGCGGGTGCCGGCGTCGGCTTGATCGGGTTGCCGTTCTTGTTGAACTTGCGTTCCTGCGGCTCGTCCGGCGTCTGATCGTAGGCGGCTTGTTCACGCTCGACCTGGCGTTGCTCCGGGGTACGGCGCTCGCCAGTGACGAACTGGTCCGGCAGCACCTTGATCAGCAACAGCTTGCACGGCAAGGCGCCGTTCCAGAACGAATACTGTTTGTGGCTGCGGATGCCCATGCGCTTGCCCAGGTCCGGCGCGCCGGTGAACACCGCCGCTTCCCAGTTCAGGCAGGCCTGACGCAGGCGTTCGCCGAGGTTCTGGTAGAGGTAGAGCAGGCTCGCCTCGTCACCCAGACGCTCGCCGTACGGAGGGTTGCAGATCACCAGGCCTTTCTGGTTCTGGTCCGGGCGCGGTTCGAACGTCGCGACTTCGCCCTGGTAGATCTTGATCCACTCGCTCAGGCCGGCACGCTCGACGTTGTTGCGGCCCGGTTGAATCAGCCGTGGATCGGCTTCGTAGCCGCGAATCCACAACGGTGGCTTGGCCAGGCCGGCCGCCGCGCGCTCAGAGGCTTCTTCGTGGAGTTTTTTCCACAGCGCCGGCACGTGACCGAGCCAGGCGGTGAAGCCCCACTGCTCGCGACGCAGGTTCGGCGCGATGTCGGCGGCGATCATTGCCGCTTCGACCAGGAAGGTCCCGACACCGCACATCGGGTCGGCCAGTGCACCGCCTTCGGCCGCGATACGTGGCCAGCCGGAACGGATCAGGATGGCGGCCGCGAGGTTTTCCTTCAGCGGTGCCGCACCTTGCTGCAGGCGATAGCCGCGCTGGTGCAGGCTGTGGCCGGAGAGGTCGAGGGACAGAATGGCTTCGCCACGGTCCAGGCGCAGGTGAATGCGCAGGTCCGGGTTGAGCTTGTCGATGGACGGACGGTCGCCTTGCGGGGTGCGCAGTTTGTCGACGATGGCGTCCTTGACCTTCAGCGCGCCGAAATGGGTGTTGTCGATGCCCGAGCCATGGCCGCTGAATTCGACGGCCAGGGTGCCGTCATTGAGCATGTGGTCTTGCCACTCGATGTCCAGCACGCCGTGGTACAGGTCTTCGGCGTCCTTCATCTGGAAACGCTTGAGCACCAGCAGCACGCGGTTGGCCAAGCGCGACCACAGGCACAGGCGATAAGCGGTTTCCATGGTGGCCATGCCGCGCACGGCAGAGGTGTGTTCCCGTGCTTCCTCAAGGCCAAGCCCGATGGCTTCCTCGATGAGCAGGCCTTCAAGGCCTTTTGGGCAAGTGAGGAAGAGTTCGAAACGATCGGACATGGGAATTCCAGAACCTTTAGCTGAGTGACCGGGCAACGCATTGCCGGTCCGGTTTTCAATCAGGCGCTTTTCTCGAAGAGCGCCCGCGTGGCACGAAAGTGTGCCGCTCCACCCCTGCTGCCCGGGTTAAATGAGCTTAGATGCAAGGACAGATAAAAAAGTTGATGCAACAAAATGTCATAAGTCGACCCTTCGTCGAATAGTGCTTCCCGGCAACGGGAGCCATTCTCAGTAAAGGATTAAGCCCATCATCCAGCGCAGGGCTGATCATACCGGGGTTTGGCCAATAAATACGCTAAAAACACGCTGTTACTTATGGCCTTAGCACATGAATAGTTACGTGCTTATGACAAAACGATCATTCCCTCGATGTGACGCATTGGTTAGAACTCAATACAGGTTGGCGCCGCAATGACGCCAACACCTTGGCTCGTCACGCCGGCAACGAGCCCCAACGGCAGAGTTTTTCTGCCAGACCTCGATAGAGGTCGACGCGATAAATACAGTCAACAAGTGAGGGCTACACCCTATGAGAAGACTTAAGCGTGATCCGTTGGAAAGAGCATTTTTGCGCGGATATCAATATGGCGTTGGTGGCAAATCCCGTGAGCTTTGCCCATTTACTCTACCGTCGGTACGTCAAGCCTGGATCAACGGCTGGCGAGAAGGACGCGGCGACAACTGGGACGGTATGACCGGCACTGCGGGAATCCACAGACTCAACGAACTTCACGCCGTCGGCTAATTACAGGGCACAACACTCCGACACGACAATTTGACTTTGTACTGAATTAACCATGCGTGTCCCATCCGGACCGCGGGCTCCGGCCCAGGGGCTCCTTCAAGGAGCCCTTTTTTATGCCTGCTCAATTTCAGCGGCAAACCTTTGTGGCGAGGGGGCTTGCCCCCGTTGGGCTGCGAAGCGGCCCCAAAACCAAACAGCTCGGTGTGTCAGGTAAAACAGTGTGCAACGATTTACGACTGCTTCGCAGCCGGACGGGGGCAAGCCCCCTCACCACAACCCCCCCCCCACAAAAGC